>VRUF01000047.1:0-7776 GCA_019456245.1 Planctomycetota bacterium
ATGCGATATTAACCGCCTGTTTCGTGTATGCATCGAGCCCGCTGGGGCGTCCTACACTGCCAAGAAAACTCATATAGTTCGCCTCTATCGCCTCTACACCGCTTTTTTCGCCGGTACTGTCATCGGAATGGCCGTCCGCACAGCAGGCAGGCTCGCTCGTTTGCGCAGGTTCGCTTGCGGGTTGCAGCGAAGCCTTTGGGGCGGCGGCTTTTACTTTTTCAACTTCGGGCAGTTTACGCTTGCCGGTTGTTTCGATATAAACCTTCCCGTCGCCTGCGCCGCGAATATGCCCGATGATCGCCGCCTCTTTGACCCCTCCGGCATGGAGGCTTTTGAGGAATTCTTTGGATTTGTCTTTTGAGATGGCGATGAGCAGCCCGCCGGAAGTTTGTGCGTCAAAGCACATATCGACCATTTCCTGGCGGAGGTCTTCGCTGGCAACTACGCGATCTCCGCACGATTCCCGGTTACGTTCGATCGCACCGGGTAAGATGCCGTGCGCTATATATTCCAGCACTCCGGGAAAGACCGGAATGTCATCCCAGATTATTTCGGCATCTACACCGCTTCGCAGGGCCATTTCGGTTAAATGTCCCAAAAGGCTAAAGCCCGTTACGTCAGTACATGCGTGTGCGCCAAATTGTATCATCAACTCGGCAGCGGTTTTGTTCAGAGTCGTCATCGATTTTGCCGAAGCATCTGTGCTTTCTTTTCGCGAGCGGCCGATCTGCGATGCGAATGCCACGATTCCCGTGCCCAAAGGCTTGGTAAGAATAAGTATATCCCCGTCTTCGGCAGCGGAGTTTGTCGCGATCTTGTCCGTTTCGATAATGCCCGTAACCGCAAAACCGGCTTTCATTTCGCTGTCGTTGATGCTGTGACCGCCGATGATCGCTACGCCAGCTTCTTTCATCTTATCGATTCCGCCGCGAAGAATTTCGCTCATGACATTGTCCGGAACTTTGCGTACAGGAAACCCAAGCACCGACAGCGCCGTCATTGGTTTTCCGCCCATGGCATAAATATCGCTTACCGAATTGGCAGCGGCAACTTCGCCGAACATATACGGGTCATCCACCGAAGGGGTAAAGACATCGACGGTTTGTACCAGTGCCTGTCCGTTGCCCATATCGTAGACGCCGGCATCGTCACCGGCAACAACTCCGATCAGCACACGAGGGTCGTCGAATGTCGGCAAACCGTTCAATACTTCTTTCAAAAAAACCTGGTCGATCTTGGAAGCACAACCGGCTTTTTCAACAAGCTTTGTTAATTCAACTTTTCCGGTAGGAGATTCAAGCCTCTCACCGGCACACATACAAATGTCTTTTTCCTTAAAAAGATCGCAAGGGCAGGGCTTCTTTGGGTCACAAATGCAATGTCCAAGCCGAATAGAACGCCGCATGGTACGTTTTCGTCTTTCCATGTTTTTCATTTTAAAATCCTCACTAATAAAAGAATTATTGTGTAATTAATAGTTATAGCCTGGCTCTGACAGATTCGCTTGATGCCATGATTGCCGCTCCTAACGCACAAGTCATTTGCGGATATGGTGATACAATTACATTGTGTCCGAGAACAGACTGCAATGCAGTATCCATTCCTGAAATCATTGCCACTCCTCCCGTAAAAGCGATGGGGAACCCACCATTATGGCAAGACATTGCGGCGACGCGCTGGGCTATTGCTCTCTGGATTCCTGCGATAATATCTTCTCTTTTCTTGCCGGTAGCGAGTAGCCCAATAATTTCCGTCTCTGCGAATACAACACACATACTGCTGATTGCAGCCGGAGTTTTGCTCTTCGAAGCCATTTCACCAAGAGATTCGATACTCACTTCAAGACGCTTGGCAACAACTTCAAGGAAATGCCCTGTCCCACCGGCACACCGGTCATTCATGGAAAAGTCGCGTATTTTCCCGTCTTTATCAAGATGCAGAATTTTGCTGTCTTGTCCCCCGATATCGATTATGGTCATAGCTTCTGGTAAGAGATGATGCACTCCCACTGCCTGACAGGTAATTTCAGTTATCGTTGCATGAGCAAAGTTAATTATTTTTCTTCCATAACCTGTTGCCACGATCCTGTGAACATCTTCTTTGTTAAGGTGATTATCTCTGAAAAGTCTTTCATACAGGTCAAGTACCAGCTTTTCCTGTTCAACTCCCTGGTCTATCAATCCTTTTGTTATAACAGTTTTGGTCTCAGCATCCATCAGGACTATTTTTATTGTCCTTGAGCCTGCATCTATTCCAGCACAAATCATTTTGTTCTCCGTCTTTTTGTGGTTTCTATTAATGCCTCTAAACGCGTGCATAGTGTTGGATGAATTGAATCGCTAACAGGTGGCACTTCGATTTCCAGCACGGATACTTCAAGCATGGCATGGATAGCCTCGGTGATAACTTTTCCCTCTAAAGCACAGTGACTTGCGCCTGGAATGCGGGAAATCAAAACTGCCTCAGAACCAAACCTTCTGATATCAGCACAAATTCTTTCTGCACGATCCACAGATGAACCTACCATCGGATCAGCAAGTGCCATCATTGCTAAAGCTTCAATCGCAGGCACATTCTCGGGAATTAAATCCAATGCGTGGCTGAAGAGATATTCTGTACCGCATATTCTGCCGCCGCAGTCCTCGAGAAGGTTCATTACCTGTAGGTCAGCTACAGGATTTATCCAAAAAACCTTGACGGCATCTGCATTGAGAACTCCCTTTCCGAATTGCACCCGACTTTTTACCTCATTAACTAATTCTGTCAGTACAATAATCGTTTCGTTTTGATCAGAACAGAAGTGTATTGCAAGCATTTCCGCCACAAGCATTTCAATGGCGCCAATTGGGCACAATTTGGCAGTGAATACAATATTTCTAAGCTCAGCAAGACATCGGCGAACCTGATTTGCTTTCTTAATTCCGGCGGAAAGTTTTTCCGCATTAAGATATTGTCCGGTTAATTCCTCCAGGACGACTTTGATTCGCTTAAACTCCGACATGACAAACTCAATCTGAGACTTTGGTGCAGCCCCCCCCCCTGGAAGCTTGACTGCCGTTTCATCTGATTCGGGTTTTCGCCGATGGGGTATTTCCCACCACATAATAGGATAGCCAAGAGCATCGAGCCGCTGGGCAATAGCAGAAAAGTCATCACAAGTTGCTCCAACGCTGCAGATCAACTTATCAGGGATGGGGAAATGCGATTCTGTGATAAAAGCACCCAACATCGCGCGGACCGGACAAAAAGATTCGTCTATACCAAGAGAATCAGCCACTTCCAATAAACCTGCGCCAAATTCCATAACGCATGGGATCCACCAGGCCCCATCAGGATAGAAAGCTGCCACATTGTCCAGTGAATATGCCATCACTGGCACAGTGCCTAAATCTTTCATAACGCCAACAATCTTTTTTCCCTCAGCACGGGCCTGATGCAGACGCTTCTCTTCTGTAAGCAAAAAGTTCCAGAGCCTAAGTGCCGCCGCGGAGTTGTCATATCGCAGCTTCAAAAGCCGCTTGTTCCCATCTCCAACATGTCGGCTAAGCACTCCGCCATAGTCTGGCTCACGCAGACCTTTTTTTTGAAGGTGCTCATAATGTTCATCCCATTCTGTTAGCGTAATTTGTCTCGGGTCATTATTCATTGGAGCATCTCAACGAAAGCTTGAATACGCAGGTGTGTTCGTACGGACAAGCCTTTCTCATTGGCATTGACATCTATATCCAGAACCGGCAATTCGGTCCATTTTTTTAATCGGTGAACTTCTGCGTGCCACATATCGCACCACATATATCGCCAGAGAATAATTCCACGCACTTCCCTGTTGGCCAACTGCTCTTTAAGCCAGTCATAAAGCCGATTGTTTGGCCTTCGAAAGACATCCGGAATGCAAAAGTATGTATCTGCAAGTTCCCTCAGTGGATCGTCTTGATGTTTGTCCATGTCGAAGTGTCCGCATATTCCACGTTCACCTGTTTCCGTAGCATCCAGTACAATACGACCGCCGTAGTTTTCAATTTCATCAAATAAACTGAAGCTTTCTTCCAGCAACGGCCCGCCGATAATTGCCAGGGACGTACCTGCCATTGGGGGCTTATCTTTGGGCAAGGTCCATGAAACAGCTTCTTTTCCATCGCGGTTAAATGTTGCGATTGTTTGCGAATATTGGCTTGAGGTTAAGTACTTTCTCATCGCCAGGATAGAAGATCTTGCGTTGTTATATTCAAGCATTATTTCGGTCAAGAATTTATTCGAAGGTGTTTTTCCGCCGAGAGTGACCAGAAATCGACCAAATCGTTTGAGTTCTTCAAGATAGAGCTTCTGGGCCCCGACATGTTGCCATGTACTTGGTATATTCATAAGAAAGCCAGGCAACTTACAACTACTGGTCACAATGTCGAATGCACGGCGCATCTGATCACAAACTGTCGTCATCACAACCGCTGTGGCTTCCCGGCTTGTTGTTACCTGATTAACAAACGCCTGCACGTAAGGACAAACACCTTCCATGGGAACAATGGGATTGCCAGCCGCTTTTGGAATAATTCTGCTTGGACAAAATCCATGCGCAGCTATCCACTCAGCAGGTACATAAGGACAAGTATAGATAATTGTCTTTTTCTTCACTTCTCTTGGCAAGGCTCCTGATTGATAGTTTCGAATAACGCTTCAACTCTTAGTGAAATGCGGGCAGAATCGGACGGAGAGTAGTCAGTTTCAATCTTAAGATAGGGGATGCCAAGTTCTTCAGCTAATTGCCTGATTCGGTACGATTCGACATCATAAGTAATACAAGCCTGCCAGATAAGTTCTATAATACACTGCGGACGGTATTGAGCAGCAAGTCTGCGAAGTTGTTCTAATCGTCGCTCGTTTTTTGTCATTACAGAACATGGCAGATGTAAATACTTTTCTGCCAGAGCAACCATAGGTTCGGTGGAAGTTTCATCGACATCTTCCAGAATAGGTTTCAATCCGGTACAGTTATCCATGCATACCACAAGACCTCCACGAGATTCAATAATATCAAGTACCCGCTCTGCGCCGTGAACTATCGGCACACCAGTCATTAATACACGTATCCTGCCGCTGTTATCAACAGCATTTGCTGAGGATTTTAAAATCCTGGCCGCTTCGGCATATTTATCAAAATCAGTTTCAATACCTGATATGATACTCTTGAATTCCAGTAATTCTCTACCCCTCAATGGAGGACTCTCTGATTTCATCAATTCAGCCAACTGCCGTCTAAGGTACCGTTCACGATTCATGGTTTGGATAGCTTTCCTTATCTTCTCATCCGTTATCTCCACGCCGAAACGCTCTTCAAGCCTTGTTTTGAATTTACACAACTCAGCAATCCAATGTTTCATAGCATCACTGTCATCGGGTTTCTGGGGCAGTTCCAGCACATACACAGGCCGAGTTTCAGACATTAGCTCATACATCTTTTTCTTGCCGTCACAGGTTGTTTCGGCAACAATCATATCCGCCATCTCGAGAAACGGGTTTGCCTTTTGGAGATGGTAGCCGTATGTAGATTTAATCAGGGGGCAAAGATTGGCTGGAAGATGTTTTTCTGCAAACGGAATCATTTCCGCCGAACCTCCGCACAAACACACCGGCAAAGCGCCGGCTGCCATAATCAGTTCCCGTGGTGTGTACTCACACATAATACCCACGACATGCTTTCCCTCAGACCTGGACCGTAAAGCATATTCGTAACAGTTGTCAATCATATTGCCAAACCATTCAACCGGGCCGATTCCAGCGGGCTGATTCGTATTACTACAGCACTTTCCCATCTTATTCCTCAAACATTAAATCGTTAATCACTTTTTGCGGGCGACAAACAGGCCTTGAGCAATTTTACCGGCATGTGCCAACTCCTGCATAAAAGTCATTTCTTCAGCCATTGATTGCATCAATTCACTGTTGAAACCGATAATCTTCATAGCATCATACGTCAACTGCATATTAAGCATATTGAGATACAGATCAATACACGGCGCATATCTGCCGGTATCTTCAGATGTGATAACTTCGCAACCGTTTGCATCCAGTAAATCACTATAGCCGTTAATATCCTGTATGTTCGGAAACTTCATAAACGTCATAAACCGTTCGGCTTCGGCATCGGTAAGAGACGCTTTACCTTCAACCCAGTCAGTAAAAGCGATAATACCGTTGGGTTTGACAATCCTTGCCGCTTCGGAAACAAGCTTGCCCTTATCAACAACGTAACACCATGCATCTTCTCCCCAGACAAAATCTGCACTTGCATTCTCAAGTCCGCTGGAACACGCATCTGCAAGCGTAAACTTTATCTTCTCCGAAAGCCCTTCTTGCTCACATAGCTCCCGTCCCTGCTCAACAACCTTCTCTGTGGCATCTACGCCGCACATCCCGGACACTTTTAGAAAGCGTACCAAAAAACGCATTCCGGCTCCATTGCAACAGCAAAGATCAACACCTTTCGAATCTGCGCAGATACCGGCTTTTTGAGCGAGGTCCATCGAAGAAGCAAACCCGCCGATGTGAATTTGCTCGCCCATTATAAGTTCCCAAAGCCGGCCTTCTGCACCGCTGTAAACTCCCTGAACATCGCTAAGATTAATGTGGTTTAAGTTCTTAATGGCTGTTCTCCAAACAATAACGGTTAGTTTATTATTTCATCCCAATAAAAAAGCGGGCAAAGTTTTTTCTTTGCCCGCCGGTATCGTTAGCTTACTGCTCGTTAATTTATCAAGTGCCAAGAATCTTCTATCATCTTTGCTTCAAATGGACCCAGGTCAACTTCCACACGCACCTGGCATTTGCCCTTGAAACGTCTTGGCGCTCGCCACGAGAACCGGCAGATGCCGCTTCAACCATACTCAAACTGGCCTTGCCCGATTATTTTCTCTGCTTCATCAACAACTTTAAACGTCGGCGCAGGCGGCCACTTGCCATTTTTTACAGCAGCGCCTACATATTTCTCTCCAACTTGTCCCTCGACGATAAGCCCAATGGAAAGTCCTTTGTCTGTTACCTGTACGTCAGGGATGACGGTGACTGGGGTGCCGGGCTTAGCTCCGTTTTTTGATAGTTGCGATACCACTTGGCCGCGTACAAGGGCAAGGGACCATTCGTCGTCATTGCTGTCTTTTTGGGTCAGCGAACGAAGACCGATGCTTTTTTTCGTGGGGCTGGAAGCGGGGCCGGACAATAATTGCCCTAGCAATAATATTGCGACAATTCCGGCGCAAACACTTATTATTATCTTGGTTTTTCGAGAACTTTCTAGAAATCCCGACGCAATTATACGCATATACCCAGGCAGTCTTGAAAGTATTTCGACGATGGAATCTGTTAGCTCACTCAAAAAAAACATACCTAAGTCTATTATTTATAAGTGTTTATCGGAAAACAACCGTAAACATCACTGCAACCAGTCATCATAACATAATAGCAATCGGAAATACAACTTTTTTTCCTTTTATACGAACTCTAAAAAGGAGTATAATGAAGTGTTGATCTGCTCAGAAAGGATGTCTGAAAATGCGATTGAATAAAAAGCCGGCTTTTACACTCATAGAATTGCTCGTTGTAATTGCGATCATAGCAATACTTCTGGCAATACTTATGCCCTCATTGCGTAAAGTCAAGGAATCGGCCAGACTTGTCAAATGCATGACTAATCTGCATTCAATCGGACAGACTTTGCATCTCTATGCGAATGATTTTGGTGACAGACTCGTACCCGGTGATTTCTGGAACGGTTGGGATGTCTGG
>VRUF01000047.1:7786-15299 GCA_019456245.1 Planctomycetota bacterium
AGGTCACCGAGTACCCGCCCGGTTGCTCAATACCGCCGAGTATCGAATACAGGGAAGTTAACCTGGGGCACCTTCTTTCCGCAAATACGTTGGATAAACCGGAAGACGAGGATCATATCTTTTTCTGTCCGTCAAGCCGTCCCAAGAATGGCATTACTCCTTTTGAAAGGTTCGAGCAGCAATGGGGACAGAGTTCGGATGAATTCGGTGCCACCATTGGATATATGTTTAACAATTCCCTGGACGGTTATAATGATTGTGTTCAGGAGGGCGAGTGGGCGGTTTTATCACACAAAAATAAAGTCAATTTTATGATAGGAGATGGCAGTGTTGATACTTTTAGGGTCAAACCGCTCGTCTTTTATCCAAACCAGGGGCCTGAAACTTTAGTGCAGGTTTCTGAAAGAGAGGGTGTTGCTTTTCCGTCCGTCTTATTGCATCGATGGTTTGAAGAAGGTGAAGTTGACGTCCCTGAGGCCAGGCTCTTTATTCAGGATCCGCAAACATGGATTTCGGATAACTGTAACCTGGAAAATGACGGGCAGGGAAGAGCCGTATCAAAAGTAGTTAGTATAGCCGATGTTAACCGTAGATCACTTGTCGCGGATATGCTGGGCGTTGCTGGAACGCCGCCTGCACCTCCGACACCGGGGTGATGATGTACACCTGCGATCGTGTCGATTGCTATCTATTATAACGCATACCAAATATAACCCATTCCCTTTTCATGAAGGCTCAGGTATAATGGGCTAGCTTGACGGCATGCTTTTACGGACGGATTGATCGTAAATTATATTAGAAGAGTTACTTATGAAAAAAAACAACCAGGCAATGTTAAGAAAGCTACCCGCTGTTGACACAATACTGCAGGATCCTGACTTGCAAGCCCATGTGAGCCGATTTCCACGAAAAATTGTCATTAACTCGATCCAACAGGCAATTCAGCAAGCCCGCAACCACATAGTCGCCCCAAATACTGACGAAATGACGGAGGATGAAATATCCAGCAGCATCAAAGCAAAAGTCAAACAGACCATAGAGACAACAATGGCCAGGCACTATAAAAGGGTCATAAACGCCGCAGGAATTATCCTGCACACAGGGCTTGGACGAGCGGTCCTGGCAAAAGACGCTTTAGACCAGATACAGGACGAACTGAAAAGTTATTCGCTCTTGCAGATTGATCCGGAAACGTCAAAACGCACAAAACGTGACGGAAGGATCGAATGGCTCCTGCAGCAGTTGACCGGTGCACAGGCCGCTACCGTTGTAAACAACAATGCCGCCGCTACTGCGATAGTTTTGAACACATTTGCAAAAGGAAGGGAAGTTATCGTTTCACGCGGACAACTCGTCGAGATCGGAGGCTCTTTCCGTCTCCCGGATGTCATGGCTTTCAGTGGCGCAAAACTTGTCGAGGTGGGCACTACCAACAAAACGCATGCAAGGGACTACGAGAACGCGATCACGGAAAACACCGCCGCCATACTTCGCGTACACCCCAGCAATTACAAGATACAGGGATTCAGTTCAGAAGTCCCGCTGGAAGAGATGGCAGAGATTGCCCATCGCAACAACCTGGTCATGATCGACGATGTCGGCGCCGGCGTGCTAATGGATTTTTCACCTTTCGGATTCGAACATGAACTTACCCTCGCCGAATCAGTCGACAAAGGTGCGGATGTTATTACCGCAAGTGCCGACAAGTTAATAGGTGCTGCCCAAGGCGGGATCATCCTTGGCAAATCCGACATGATAAAAGCCATTCGAAAAAATCAATTCGCCAGAATTCTCCGGGTCGGCAAACTCACACTTACTGTCCTTGAAGCCACCTTGAAGCTTTTCCTCGATGAATCCGTTGCAATTCGGGAAATACCCACCCTGCAGATGCTTACTCGTAGCGGCGATGACATTGCCAAACAGGCAAAACGCATTGCTTCAAAACTGCAACAAACCGACCAAAAAGCGTCAGTGGTAACGATAGACGGCTTTTCGCAAGTGGGAAGCGGCTCACTACCGGCGCAGAACCTTGCGACAACACTTGTGAAAATCTCTCCCCGACAGAGCACGGCAGAATCACTTGCAAAGCAACTACGCCGATACGCTACACCGATATTTGCGCGAATACAGAAAGAGCACGTACTTATTGACCCGCGGACCCTTCGTGACGGCGACGAAAAAATACTTATTACAGCATTGCTCGAAATCATGGATAAAAAGACCGAATAATTATGTCTGCAGAACAACTCAATATTACGCTCGGAACTGCAGGACACATAGACCACGGAAAAACCGCACTCATAAAATGCCTTACCGGATGTGACACAGATTACCTGAAGGTCGAAAAAGAACGGGGAATGTCTATCGAACTTGGATTTGCACCTTGCATGATCTCAGATTTAGAGATCGGCATCGTCGATGTTCCAGGACATGAAAATTTTATAAAAACCATGGTTGCCGGCGCAAGTGCCATTGACGGCGTTATTTTTGTAATTGCCGCCGACGATGGTGTAATGCCCCAAACACGCGAACATCTCGACATACTAACATTACTCGGAGTAAGGCACGGAATTGTTGCCTTGACAAAAGTTGACTGCGTAACTGACGACCGCCTCGAGACTGTTACTTCTCAGATTACTAATTTCCTGGAAGGAACTTTTTTGCAAAATGCCGAAATCGTTCCGGTATCAGGTATAACAGGTCAGGGCTTCGACCTGTTTTATGAGGCGATCAGGGAACTCGTCTCAACGATCAAACCGAAAAAAACCGATGCCGTATTCAGAATGCCCGTTGAAAAAGCCTTCTCATTGAAAGGGTACGGAACTGTGATCACGGGAATTCCGGTTTCAGGTTCAATTGACGTCGGACAGGAGGTGGTACTCCTGCCAAAAGGCATCAAGGGAAGATTAAAAGCGATACAGGTATACAAGCGAAAAAGCAATACCGCCATGTCAGGGCAATGTGCCGCGATCAACGTACCAAGGTGGGATTACAAAACCATTGAACGCGGACAGGTCGTGACAATGCCCAAATATTTCTCACCGCACAACTGGTACTTATGTAGGCTCAACGTCCTGCGCTCGTGTGCGATAAATCTTAAAACCGGCATGAGTATACGATTACACACCGGCACCTCAGAAGTTGTCGCAAAAATGTACCTCCTACAGGGCAACGCCATCACCGGCGGCGGGCAGGGGCTTGTTCAATTCAGATTTGAGGATCCAATCGTCGCAGCACCCGCAGACCACTTTATACTCAGAACTCTCTCACCCGTCCAAACTGTCGGAGGAGGACAGATCATCGAAGCCATCCCGCAAAGGCTAAAAAGAACAAAACCGGGCGCAATCGAGGATGCATTGGCAAGGTCGGAAGCTATCGCCACAGAAAACGATTTTGTCGAATACTGCATAAAAACCGCCGCTTCTTTCGCCGCCAACGAAACCGAATTGTCACTTCGCGCAAAAGTTCTCCCGAAAAAATTAAACGAAATTCTCGATGAGTTAATAGCCTCCGGTAAAGTCGCCAGAATTACTTCAACACTCTTCATCCACTGCCAAACCGTCGCCGCTATCGAAGATCAACTGCTCGGTATCGTCGCCGATTTTCACTCCCAAAGCCCGCAAAGCCCCGGAATACCGGTTGCCGGGTTTCATGAATTATCGCATTTGCAAAAAAATGTTTTCGACGGAATCCAAAAATCCATGATCGCTCGCGGAGCACTCGTAGAGAGAAAGTCGTGCATTGCTTTGCCCGATTACCGCGAAAAATTTACCGACGCCCAGCAAAAATTGCTGACCTCAGTTGAATCGCTTTTCATTAAACATCCCTTTAATCCGCCAAAGCTGGACGAAATTGTTCAACACATCTCAGCTTCCCCACAGGACGTGCAAAAAACGCTTCAAATGCTGATCGAGCAAAAGCAAATCGTCTATGTTGGAAACGACATCCTTTTCCACCAAAAAGCCATCGCCCAGGCCAGACAAATTCTAACGGATCATATTGAGAAAGAAGGCCAGCTTGAAAGTGTAAAGTTTAAGTACCTTCTGGATACTTCCAGGAAATTTGCCATCCCGCTGCTGGACTATTTCGACCATATCGGCGTTACGAGCCGTGCAAACAACACGAGATATCTAAAAAGATAATTATCTTGACAGTATTAGCTAAAATCGCTATACTTGGAAAATAAGCGTTTAATAGATTGGAGTTAGAAATGCGACTTGGAAAAATATCTGCAGCACTACTTAGCATAGCCGCCGCCGCTTTGCTCACACTGATCATATTGCAGCCTGGCTGAAGCAGTCCAATAAACGCCCTTGGAGGGCTGACCATCGTTATATCTGTCCCTATCGCTCTTATATTGGGGATTCTCGGAATTATATTTGATAAACGCAAAGTGCTGGCAATTATAACTACCATAATAACTGGCGGTCTTGTGGCCTGCTATGTGCTGGCCATTCTTGGGGTTGTTATAAATCGGTGTTAGCTGGAGATATGGATATCACAGTCAGTCGCGTGGGGTACAAATATATATAGCTACCCTGAATTATGCTTACACTATATCCCTGCAGAGTATAATTTGACTGCTAAACGGTAGGGCGGTAGCGTGCCATCGAAGATAACTGTCAGAAATGTTGTCCGAAAAGACTTTCTTGGCGGACTTTTAAAGAGTTATAGGAGAGATGCTTAATTTTTTGTAGCCTTGAAAAGTAAAAATGACCGGAGCTATGAATATTTGCACCTTACGCGTTCGGTCATCCATTCCCCGAAATGATGCGTTTGCCCTGCTTGAAATCGAGGTGCAGTTCTTCATGCCCGCGTTTTATATGCATGATAGGATCAGTAAATTCGCTCTGGCAATACGGATTTTCAAAGCGTTTGTAATCATGTAAAGCGACAGGTTGTCCTTTGGAGCGGAAGGGCCCTTGCCACCCAAAGGAAATGTCGCCCAACGATGGCGATTGGTATTGTACGTCGAGATGTTTGCATGAGATTTTCGCTGCGGCGACAGCTTTGCGGAATCTGTCAAAACTCTTCCATGTACTACGGTTGCCAAGTTCGCAAATCCATATATTGTCAGGAGAAGTTACACGCAACTCGTCTTTTATCCCTTGCTTGTTGGTGAACCACTTGAACTTATGCTGCGAATAGAGCGCGATGTATCCATTGTCTTTCCGGGCAAAGATCCAATGTTCGTCCTCAATAATTTCATCGAACGCATTCCGTGGAAAATAAGCGTGTGAAAAAGGAAATGGATCATCAGGTGGGGTGCGATAGATACAGATAAGAACATTGCGATGCTGGGCGGCCCGTGGGAGAATACCGTTGCCAGCCCAGTAGTTGGGACGTGCATGCTCGTCGTCCGAACCGGGATGGTTGGTGAACACTACTGCATCCAATCCCAGGGTGGCTTGCCAGATATGCTGCTGATAGCCGCCGCAACCCGGCCGGTAGTCCTGGGCGCAACTCAAAAGATAGTCGCCTGTCCGGTAAGTCTGGATATGAACTTCCGTCAGTGCTTTATGGCAAAGGTTTGGATTGACGATCTTGCCGTGTTCTTCGATCTGTTTCTTATATTGATTGGCATATTTTTCATACTTCTCAAACTGACGCACCCCGAAGGTGGCGCTCATTCGTCTGGAAAGATCAATTATACTGGGGTGGACATAGTCCTGGATGCTCCAATAGAGGTGGCCGTCCTCTACGTTGTCAAACGACAATCCATATTTCCATGCGTCGGGGATATTGATGCTGTGTCGTTCTTTGCACAGAATCGGATTGCTCAGATCCGAAGCGATCTTGCCGATGATAGCAGGGCAGCGATAACCGCTGGTTGCCAGGGACACAGAGCCCGGGCTGTCCGGTTCGTTGAACATCCCCATACCGAATGTGAGTTTTGCGATTGTAGCGGTGTGTTCGCCCCGACCCCCTTTGATCATCCTGGCATAGGTTCGTCCATGGGTCGACCCGAAAACACCGCGATAGGAGTGGAGCGATATTTCGAAAAGGAGCATATCCATTAACATTTCGGCTTTTGCACGCACGTCCGCATCTTCGGCAAAATCACGAAGATTGGCCAACGCCATCAGATCATGGTCAAAGTACCCATTCGAGAGCCACTCACTAAAACCGAATTTGACTCGAAAATCGATCCAACGGTTAATAAGATGCAGCCCGTGGCGGATATGGTAGCGTCCGTCCTTGCCGCTGTTCTTAAAGATTTTGTCCGGATAGAGTTGCCCAGCCAGAAGTTCATCACCGTGGAAGATGATCTGATGGTTCTCCGTATGATAGCACCGTTTATCCCGGCCGGGTCCATCCCACCAATATTTGAATTGCAATACGCATTCTTCAATATCGGCGATGAGTTTTCGGGAAATCAAAGGACTTTTGCGGTATAAATATAAGATTCGCAGAAAACCGGCGACAATGAAGTCATTGCAATCCCTGTTGGAGTAAACATAAGCAAGCGCATCCCGGAAGATTTCCTCATCGACGGGTTCTTTGCCGAGTTCAAGCCGTGCAATCTGACTGAAAACCCCATTGCGTCTCCGTCGCGCGTTGGCAGAGCAGTATTGAAGATACTGAAGTCGGCGCTGCTCGAATGTACTCTGCGGCTGGGGCCAATACACATCCTCTGTTAAATGCTTTTCATCCCTGATCGGCACGGCAGAACCAGGGGTCGTCCCAATGGATACATACGCCACTGACAGACCTACCAAATGCATGAATTGTCTTCGATTCACTGTAAACATTTTTGTTAATCCTTTTTCTTTTGGGCTATGCCAATTTGTAATAATTCTTTATCGTCCGGCTGGCGATAGCGTAGCCAGACGTCATAGCCATCCTCCACCCGAGCGGAGGAACTCATAAACGCCCGCGGCGAGGCGTTAGGAACGAAAGTTTGTCAGTTTAATCTCTTTGTTGACGTCGTCGTAAATCAGGCCGGCACCAGCACCGATAACGGTAACTTGAGGCGCCGTTTTCTGCAATCCGCCGTCAAACTCGCCAGTTCGGATTCCTGTGTACGATATGAGCACAAGGTCGCCGTGAATCGCATGGTCGTAGTTTGTTACATCCACAATCAGGCTTTCGCCGAGATAGCTGTCAAGATGCACGTCTTTGCACTGTATGGGCGTCACTCCGCCCGCATGGGCGACAAATTTAGTAATCGTTTCACCACCGGCTGAAAACACGCCCGCAACAGATATCGAGCCGATTGTCGCCAAAGAGTCGTCAATGATGAGGTCACCCTCTTCGAGATTAAGTGAACCAACAGTGATCGAACCGCCTGTGATCAGGTATTGGCTGCTTATATCGTCGATGTGCAGATAGCGGGCGATGACATCCCCTCCGGTCTGACGGACCAGACTATTGCTTCGATCCGGACGAAATCCGCTGATCTTGAGCGTACGGCCGGACGGAATGACAAGCGCTGAATTACCATAGACTCGGACTTCAAACTTATCGTCGATATCCTCATCGAGGATCACCGTAACGCCGGCCGGGGCAAGGC
>VRUF01000309.1 GCA_019456245.1 Planctomycetota bacterium
AGGCAAGGACGTCCTTGCAATGACAAGCCACCTGTCAACTGCATTAAATGCCGGCCTTCCGCTTCTAAATGCCATCGAGATCGTCGGAGCCCAGCAGCACAAAAAACCCATGAAGGAATTGATGGACTCGCTCGTAGCCTCGGTCAATGGAGGCAACTCTTTTTCCGATGCCCTTGAAGAGCACCCCAACACCTTCAGCCGTTTATATGTCTCCATGGTTCGCGTTGGCGAAACAGGAGGTATCCTCGAAAAAACCATGTCGCAGCTTACCCAATTGCTTTCCAGAGAAGTAAAGATCAAATCCAACATGGCAGGCGCCATGATATACCCGATGGTCGTTCTCGCACTCGGCATGGTATCTGTGGTAGTAATGGTTATAGCTGTCGTTCCAAAGATTATACAAACACTGGGTGAGGACGCTGCCTTGCCATGGGCCACACAAAGCCTTCTTGATCTGAGCGATTTATTAAAGAGTTACGGTTTGTACGCAGCCGTCTTTATTATTGTAGCCGCCATCATGTTCGTCAAGTGGAAGAAAACGCCCGAAGGCAGACTAAAGATGGACGGTTTTCTCCTTAGAATACCAATACTCGGTAAGGTATTGACTACAATAGCGGTAGGGCGTTTCGCAAGAACACTCGGTGCCCTCACTTCAAGCGGAATAACCATCCTTCATGCACTAAGCGTTGTCCGCGACACGCTCGGAAACGAGTTCCTTGGTCGGCTGATTGATGACGTATCAGAAAAGGTCCGCATGGGCCATTCCCTCGCAAAACCGCTTGCAAGTTCGGCTCACTTTCCACCGCTGCTGATACAGATCGTATCGGTAGGCGAACAGACCGGCAAGCTCGATGAACTGCTCCTAAACGCCGCAGACACTTTCGACGACGAAGCCGACAGCGCCGTAGAACGTTTCATGACGCTTTTCCCGGTATTATTGATAATCATATTGGCTCTTATTATCGGTTATATAATTGCAGCAACTCTACTGCCGATCATCACACTCGATTTGACAGGAATAGGACTCTAAAAAGTTCAAGAAAGGAACGCACGGATGAGACAAAAAAGAAATGCTTTTACGCTGGTCGAGATATTGGTCGTCATCGCCATCATCGCATTGATAGGTTCGTTTGCTTTGCCAACGATAACAAAAAGGCTTGGATTTGCAAAAAAGAAACTCGTCAAGAGCAAGATGGTACTGATCGAAGGCGCTCTCGATCAGTTCATGCTTGATTGCGGCAGGTACCCGACTGACGAAGAAGGCCTGGATGCTCTTTTGGTGGTACCAGCTGAGGATCTGGAAGAGAAGTGGACATCCCCATATCTGAAAAAAAGCCAGTTGCTCGACCCATGGGGCAATCCGTATATGTATTTTGCCGAAGGTGTCGTAAATATTGGAAGTTATGATCTTATGAGCTATGGCGCCGACAGTGCCGAAGGCGGCGAAGGCGACAATGAAGACGTGTTCAACGATTAAAAGTATCAGAATAACCTGCGGCGCCGACAGAGACGCCTTTACGATAGTTGAAATACTTGTCGTAGTAATGCTTCTGGCGCTATTCGCCGGTGCGACCGTTACGGCCTATTTCGGCACGTATAAACGGTTGCTCGTAGAAAAAGCGGCAAACGATATTTACCTTGCCGCCAAGTACGCAAGGCTCGTTGCGGTTGAGAAACAAAAATCGTGCCTCCTTGCGTTGAACGATGAAACCGGCGGTTTTGCGTTGATGTTTTCGCAAAATAACGCTGATGGCGAGATGGAAGGCGATGGCCTGATTGCCAACCAGTATTCGCGCCCGGCAACGTTTGCCGACGGTGTATTATATGAAAAGATAGCGATAGTACCATCGGGCCAGCCCGATGAAGATACTGAAAATCAAAAAAAGGTTACGTTTTACCCGGATGGAACAGCCGACACCGCCGTAATACAGATCGGCGACGGAAAAAACGTCTATACGGTTTTGATTCAGGCAGCGACAGGAAAGGCAAAGGTAGTACGCGGCTTACCCGACGAAATGGCAATGGGTGCAGTAGACTTGGACGCAGTTGAAGAATGAAATATATTACACGAAAATCTGAAAAAGCATTCAGCCTCGTAGAGGTGATAGTTGCATCTATCATCTTAAGCACTGCGGTAGTTGCGCTCTGCGCCGTCGGCAACAAGAGCATGACCGGTGTAAAACGCAACCGCGAATACGAGCACGCTTGGGAATTGATGGACAAGCAGCTTACCATGATCAGCAGTATCGGCATAGACCAGTTTTTAGAAGCCGACCAGTTCGAAGGGCAGATAGGCGAAGAAGACAACTCGCAAGCCCGGTCAGGCGAAGAAGTCACTCAGACAAATACCCATTACTGGACCGCAGAGATTCAGGAAGGCGAAGCCGACTATATATACGAACTCAAGCTGACTATTTCATGGGGCCCTCAAAACCGTCCCAGAAATATTTCTGTAACAACACGCTTTAACGGCCAGGGAACATTTGAAGAAACGGAAGAAGAAAACCAGGACGGACAGGAGGAACCGCGTTGAAACACATCCGTCACAATTCCGGGTTCACACTGGTTGAAGTTCTCGCAGCCGCCATGATAG
>VRUF01000310.1 GCA_019456245.1 Planctomycetota bacterium
GATTGTCGTTCAGTATCCGCAGGGCTGGCTTGCTACAGCGCTGGAAAAAACGGGTCAGCAGCAAGCGGCTTGGCGTACCGATCCGAAGCAGAGCGGTGCGGGTTGTCTTGGCGATATTGCTACTCACGCAGAGAATCTTTCGGAATATATTACGGGGCTTAAGATCATTGAAGTTTGCGCCGAGCTTACTACATATGTTAAGGGCAGAAGGGTTGACGACGACTGCAACTGCCTGCTGAAGTTTAACAAAGGTGCGAAGGGAATACTCCACGCCAGTCAGATATCTATCGGTGAAGAAAATGGCCTGGCGATATGGGTACATGGCGAAACGGGAACTGTCGAATGGCACCAGGAACATCCGAATTATCTGTATGTCAGAAGAGATGATGCACCTGAAGAAATATGGAAACGCGGTAACGGTTATATCGGCAAGAAGAGTGCGGCAGCCGTACGTGCTACTCGTTTGCCGGCTGGGCACCCTGAGGCGTTCTTTGAGGCGATGGGTAATGTTTACGGCAATTTTGCAGATACTCTGCGGGCTAAGCTTAGCCGTACAAAAGCCGATCCGCTTGCCAAGGACTTCCCGGATGTAAATGACGGACTTCGCGGTATGCAGTTTATTGAAACTGTGCTTAAGAGTGCAAAGAGTAAAACTAAGTGGACGAAGTTTAAAAAGTAATTCAAAAATAAGAATTAAGGGATCGACCTAAAGTCCGATGTTGATTTATTTGGAAGGATAGCGACGTGAAAAAAACATTTTTGATGCTTGTGGTACTTGCTTTTGCTGGATTCGGTTCCTTCGTAGCCGATGCCGCGGGTAAAGAACTTAAAGATATTAAGCTTAATTATAAAAAGCTTGCCTGCGAGAGGCTTTATTATGGCATTTCTTTTGTGCCACCTGAGGACAACACAAAAGGTATCGGCAAGTTGCTCGCTGCAATAATGATCAATGAAGTTGTTGGGATGAGTGTAGAGTTAGAAGCCAAAGTAAACGATACCAGCGTAATAGTTGATAGCGATATGCGGATTTTTGGAAGTCGCTTTAAATTCACCTCGATATGTAAAAAGGACGTATTTCTTACTCCGCGTTCCATTACTATGAGAGAATGTGACTGGAAGGGTGAAAAAGTTTGTAATATTGCGTACAAAGACGGCATGCTGGAGTTTGACATGGACGGAGAAAAGGTCGAATTAGAATATCCTGAAGGAACCGTTTGTTTCTCGAATTTATTGAGAATTGTACCGCAATTACCCAAGAACAAAGATGTGCGATATGAGTTTGATGGTCTTTTCAAATTGGCTGGCGGTGACATTGAAAAACCCAAGCCAGGAGCCCGTTTTGCAATAGTTTATACGGGCAAAGAAGATATTCGAATTGACGGAGGCAATGTTAATGCTCATCGCTATGACCTTGTTGATACTGAAGTCCCCAACGGCTACAACTTTTATGTCGACAGCAAGGGCCTCGTTCGCTGCGTCAAGTTTGAAGATACGGTGATCAAGCTTCTAAATGACAATGAAGTAGTAAAGCTTAAAGAAGAACGTAAGGAACGTGAAAAAGCCGCCGTCGAAGATCGGAAAGTAAAGCTTCAGGACATCCACGGTGTAATAAGCGTCGGTGACAATGAAGATATCGCAAAACTTCTCGATAAGGATCCTTTGCTCGTAAACAAAACCAACGATGAAGGGCAAACTCCTCTCCACGTTGCTATTTGTCAAAGAAACCTTGACGCTGTAAAATTACTGGTTAAACGCGGCGCAGATATGACGGCGGTTGACGGGCGTGGTGAAGGAGTCATGTTTATGGTATGGGATGTCGATACCGCAAGATATCTGATTGAGAAGTCTCCTCAACTCTTGCAAAAACCCAACCAAAATGGTCGAACGCCGCTTCATGGCGCTGTTATCAGTAGTATGGGAGAATTGGTTAAACTCTATATCGAAAAAGGTGCCGATGTGAACGTTCCCGACAAATTCAGCAATACGCCCCTGGAGACTGCTGAAGAGTATAAGATGAAAGATATTGTAGAATTGCTCAAGAAGCACGGGGCGATTCGTGGTGTTGGAAGTGAAGGGAAATAATAATTGTGATCCACTTTTTTCGGTGGTTTGTTGAAATATTTAGAAAATAAATTCTATTTAAAGGATTATAAGGAGTAATACTATGGCACGACCTGTAACACTTTTTACTGGACAATGGGCTGATCTTTCGCTTGAGGAACTTGCGGCTAAGATGGCTGAAATTGGTTATGATGGACTTGAGCTTGCCTGCTGGGGCGATCATATGGAGGTTGATAAGGCTGCAACCGATAAGGCGTACTGTAAGAAGCAGCTTGGTATTCTTGAGAAGAATAACCTTAAGGTGTATGCGATAAGTAATCATCTTGCCGGTCAGCTTGTTTGCGATCTTAATAACGATTCTCGCAGTGACGGATTTGCACCTGCCGATTGTGCGGGCGACGCTGAGAAGAAACGTGCGTGGGCGGTTGAGAATATGAAGAATGCGGCTCGGGCAGCGAAGAATATGGGCGTTAAGGTTGTCAACGGTTTTACGGGTTCGTCGATCTGGCATATGCTTTACAGTTTTCCGC
>VRUF01000048.1:0-12879 GCA_019456245.1 Planctomycetota bacterium
CCCAGTTCCACATCACCAACATCGGTCACATCGACAAGCAGTTGATCCATACACACACGCCCGATCACTTCGACAAGTTTCTGGCCCACCTTCATCTTCGCGCTATTGGAAAAACATCGCCAGTAACCGTCCGCATATCCCAACGGAACTATCGCAACAACCGTATCGCGTTTCGTCACGAAAGAACAACCGTAGCTTACCGACCGGCCCGCAGGTATCGACTTAAGACGCACTATCGGCGCCAAAAGTTTAACAACAGGCTTAAGCTCAACAGGAGGATCCTTCATAGGACGCGAATAATAACCGTACATACTGATACCGCACCGGATCATATCGAAATGAGCGCCCGGCATCTTGATCGTCGCTGCACTGTTGGCCGCATGAATTATCACATCATCGCGATCGTCGAGACCATTTCGCGAAAGAAAATCCTTAAAAAAACCCAACTGTTCGTAAGCGTAAGAAAGGTCCTCTTCGTCTGCAGTCGCAAAATGCGTATAAACACCCGCTAACCGTACGCTGTCGCACTCATCGATCTTCTGCAACATCCCTTCGCTATACCCGGACTCAAGACCGCACCTGCCCATTCCCGTTTCAATGTTAACATGCAAATTCAATACATGTTTACTGCCTTCAAGGCACCGGCAAACATGATCCACTGCCTCCAGCGATGATATGCTGCAATGGAAACCGCCTTTGGCACACAAAAATATCTGTTCGCACGGCTGTATCTCGTTGACGGCCTCAAGTATGAATATCGATTGCCCCTTAGTCATCGGCGCGATATGTATCGCCTCGTAGATACTGCTTACCGCAAAAAAATCGACGTCCGTTTTGCGAAGGATATTCACTACCTCCCCGATCCCGTGACCGTAAGCGTTCGCCTTAACAACTGCACAGAACTTCGTCCCCGCAGGACACAGACTGCGCAAACCACGAACATTATCGATCAATGCCTGCGAATATATATGGGCCTGAAGATCGGGCCGCATTAGTTTTTGAGAACGATACAGTCGCATACCGTAATTTCCCGCCTAATTAGCATCAATGTTAAATCGTAGTCATCGCGATCAACCACCGGATCACCATATGCAATTTTCCCACTCAGCCTTTTGCTCCTTAGATATCTCTCCGTGCATCTTCTTGTACTCGGCGGACAACTTTGGATTCGACTTCTTATAAACACTCGAAAGATAACTCGACCCGATACGTACGGCACCGAGTTTTTTAACATATCCGCCCTGTTTGGACAATTCCTCTTTCTTGTCCATAAATTTCGTCACATAAGCGGTGATATACTCGGTAACTTCCTTCCGCAACTCGGGCCATCTTCTACCTGCCTCATTAGCAAGTTGCCCCATCGGTCCCTGCGACTCGTCGAGTTCAAAAGCCCGTTTCGCCATCTCGAAACCTTTGCGACGGACTTTCGTCCTCCTGTCATTGAGATAATGCTTTGCAAGAGTATAGTTCTCAGACATCTCGGTCGGAAACTTCAACTGACGAGCAAAAAGTTTTTGATAAACTTCTTTGCCCTTCGTCATCTTTATATTCACATAAAGCATCTGATAATTGTCCGCGTAGGCAATCGCCCATTCCGGATGTCTCGACAAAGCCAGCGGGTAATAGTTGTTCTTCCAGGGCTCCTTATAGTCTACAACAAACTCTTTCACCGGAAGCACAAATACCCAAATGTCATCTTTTTTCATTATTCCGGTAAGATGTTCGCCGATTTCACGCATCTCATCCTTATTGGCAATTTTACGCGTACGCCTGACTTTCGTCGCTAGCGAATCGCTATCTCCGCCTGCATACACATCCCGCCATTCCATGAACTTGTCATGGTTATAAGCCGCCTGCGCCCTGCCGTCCATAAACAACTGCAATGGCGTCTTGCCGGTCTCGACGTCAGGTTCCTGCCCAAACGCAAGCGCACCACCCTCGGTCCAGTAATTAAACATCCTGCCGTTCAACTCGTTCTCACGAATAAACGTCGAAACATCAAACGGCTTGACATTCGACGCGGTCATCCGCATAAAAACAGAATTGCGAATATCGTCCCTAGGCCACGGATCAAGATAAATACGCTTGTACTTAGCTCCCCAAACAAAACCAAAACTCAAAACAATAATACCAGCCCCTGCAATAATACCATTTCGCCACGTTGGCCCAAACACAGGAAGTTGAAGAGTTTTTGTCTTGCTATATTGGATCCGCGCAAGGAACATCCCCACCGCCTGCTCAAAGAACAACGCAATAAAAGGACATGCCGCCGTCGCTGCCATAGGAATAAAACGTCGCGATTCAATTGCCATATAAATGCTCATCACAACTATCGTTATTATAGCAATATCGATCTTCGGCCACTCGTATGAACCTTCCGCGTATTCGCCCATCTGACCGCGGCGTTTCGCCATAACACGCGGACGTATAAATCGCACGCCAAACCAAACCGCAAAAGCGATCCAGGCTATGATATACATTATCAAAAACGGAATCTCATCGCCAACCTTATTGTCCCATTCAAAAGCCGGGTGCCATTCGCTAACAATACGCCACGATTCCGCGTGTTCGCTCACACTGATCTCGAAAGTATGCGTAAGATTGGTCAGATGGTAAGGGTTGAACAATACCATAGCAACAAATGCCACAGCCACTGCAACGACAGATTGAACGATAGCCTTCGATTTGACTAACACAAGATTCTTTTTCCTGAACGTTACAGCTATCCCCACAAATAACAGGAATATCAGGAAAAAATAAAAGGATGACTGCGCGTCCCAAAGAAAATCGCGAGCTATTTTCATAAACGATGGATTACGATTCGCTGGCAGTGCGATTGACATTCGACCCAGCAAAAGCAGTCCGAAAACCAGCGACGCGATCAAACTGTAAACATAGAGAGCGGCAGGCTTGATATTCTTTAAAACAGCCAGCACAACAGTGATAACTATCAAAAGCGTAAGGATCCTGAATATCTTATCCGAAAAGATACCCGGCGCAGTATATAAGTTTCCGGATGCCTTGTGTATTATACGATAAGTATCGTGCGATATAAACTTGTAAGACAACAGGTAAAGAAAACTCCACGCACCGATACAGAAAAGCCCAAGCGTAAGCTTCTTAGGCAAGTTCGCAAGAAAATGAACACCGATAAAAGGAACCATCATTATGAAAACATAGATATACCCGCCATGCACATTGGACCAGAACACCGTAAGAGGAACAAGCAGCCAGATATATCGCATGTTCCTGTACACTGAAAGTACGATAACAAGCAGAAATATCACACTAAGAAGATTTGCATATCCCGCAGGTCGAACGTCAAGAAATGTCCTCCCGACATACAATGCAAATGCCGCCGCAGCAGCAGAACCGGGCACACTTACACCCAAAAGCCTTGCAATAAAGTAAACGCAAAGCACTTCGATAATATATATCGCGAACTTCCAGTAGATCAGCGCATTGTAATTGTACTCACCATCGCTGCCGAACGTCTTGGCAAGCCAATAGAACGTCGTATGAGTAAGCCAGTTCTGGTTAACCCAGCCCGTAGGATGCCATTTACGAATCGTCTCGATATCGAATGGTTTCGCCAGTTTCTGTGCCCATCCAGGCCATTTCTTAATGCTCTCCTCCGTAGGACCGGCTTTATGACTGTTCGCACTGAATGGCTCGACAGTATCGACACCATGATTTGCATGGTGACGACCGCAAGCCATCGCAACCCACGTATCGCCCGCAGCGACCATATGCGATGACGCATGAATCGCAAAAACCAGCATCCCCGCCAAAAAAATTGCCATCGGCCAGCCGTAAAACATCGACCGTTTCTTACGTTCTAAGAGTTCAGCCATTTTTCTACTCTATCCAATCCATTACTTATCTGTTCAAGTGAGCACGCAAAACTAAGACGTACATTCCGTTCGCATCCAAAAGGCGCACCGGGAACAACCGCAACCTTGGCATCCTCAAGCAACGCCTTCGCAAAATCCATACTACCGGAGATTTTCTTTCCGCCGATCACACGTCCGTAATGACTCGATACGTCAGGGAAGCAATAAAACGCTCCCGTAGGTTCCGTGCACTCGATACCGTCGATGGCGTTCAAACGCTCTGCCATAAAAATCCCGCGTTTCTCAAACGCAACGCGCATCTCCTCCACAACTTCAGCGCCTTCCTTCAATGCCACAACCCCCGCTGACTGTGCAAAGCTAACCGGATTCTGTGTCATATGCGACTGCAAACGACCCATCGCCTTAATCGGCTCCAACGGACCGGCTGTATAACCCAATCGCCACCCAGTCATCGCAAAAGCCTTGCTAAGACCATTGATAGTAAGCGTACGGTTATAAGCATCCTCGCTAAGCGATGCAAAACTGACAAATTTGGTGTCTCCATAAACAAGTTTCTCATATATCTCATCGGATATCACCATCACATCCGTGCCCTCAAGCACCTTGGCCAGCGCCGCAAGTTCATCGGGAGTATAAGAAAATCCGCCCGGGTTATTCGGAGAGTTAAGAATTAAAAGTGCGGTCTTTTTACCGATCGCTGCCTTAAGCAATTCAGGAGTGAGCTTATAGCTGTTCGCAGGATCCGTCTCAACAACAACTGGCACACCACCGGCAAGCTTAACGGCCTCCGGATAAGTAACCCAGTAAGGTGTCACAAGCAAGACCTCATCACCATCGTCGATCACGGCCTGCAATGACTCGTAAACGGAATGCTTAGCGCCGATATTGACGATGATCTGATCCGCGGAATACTCAAGACCGTTGTCGGCCTTAAATTTCTCGGAAATCGCAGCCCGAAGCTCCGGGATTCCGTTCGTCGCTGTATACTTAGTCTTACCCGCTTTCAGCGCCTCGACCGCTGCCGCCTTAATAATATCAGGAGTATCAAAATCCGGCTCACCTGCCGCAAATGCTATAACATCGACCCCTGCCGCCTTCATCTCCTTGGCCCGACCCGTCACTGCCATCGTCGCTGAAGGAGGAACCGCCTGTGCTCGTTTGCTAACTTTCACCTGTTTCACCTTTCCATAAGATAGAATCGAATATCACAACATGCAGATGCACACATAAATGACGGTAAACACTTTATCTGCAAAATGTTACCAATTTTACAGCGCGCAAACTGAAACGACGGGATATTAGACCACTATTAAAACCGCAGGTCAAGTCAAATAAACCCAACTTTACCCGAAAATAAAATCGCTCTACTTTGGCCTTTTAAACCACATCACAATATACTCCTGCGGCACCTTCGTCGTCATCGCCATCTCCCATCCGCTCTCACCGGCCCAATCGGCAATTGTAAACATACTCCCCACGTCTGCAGCAGATATGATACCCAGGTTCTGGCAAAGTTCGTCAACGCTCTCTCCCTCGACAAAAACATCAGGCGCCATCCAGTTCCATTTGGCATAAGGTCCATAATGAAGCCGGGCATATTCCCAACGAGCAGGATACCCCGCCGCCCCGATAAGCAGACCGGCAACAACGACCACAACTGCCAACAACAATACATGTGATGATTTCATATTCGCACCCCCCCCCTCGCCAAAATGAATTTTTGGAGGTTCCCTTAATATTTACGCGTTTGAGATAGTCGCATTTCAAACCGTCTGCTCCACTCATCCATTACCTGCTTGGCTGCATCCCAGTCCCCAAGTCCGTCGAATGGCTCAGTAGAACCCTGCTGAGACTCTACGATCGCACCGATCTGCTCGCCGGTCAAAGAATCGACAATCTCTGCCTCAAGCGAAGCGCCGCCCACTCCCGTACCGGTCATCTTAGTAAGCGGGAAGTAGCTTACAAGGTAAGATTTGTCAATATCAGTAAATGCAGAACGGATACGTGCAATACCGGGACCGCTTTTATTAACGACAACATTACCGGAACGCATGACGGCTGCCACTATCGAATCGTGCATATATTCGGTCATATCGTCAATTTGAGATTGACTCAATTTACCTTCTTCCTGACTCTTAACAGCTTGAGAATCCGCTTGAAAACGAACATTGACAGGATCGACGATAAATCGTGAATACCTGTCTAAAACTCGATTGTTCACATATTGAAGACTACTGGCAGACTTCGTTTCGAGTTTATCATAATCGCTCAAAAAACCGGTCTTCACTACGCTCTTTTCGCAACCCAATTGCAACAACGCAATCGAAACTGCAACAATAAACATGCCTGCTTTTACAAAATTCTTACTCATTTTAACCCCCATAATTCGTTAAAAAAATGTTTTAAATCGCCCCCAATAGACGGTTTCAAATCCAACCCTAACGACTATCGACTATCGACTAATCAGCCTCAGCTCCTACTAATTCCTCGGCCTCTGACCTTGCGAAACAAGCTTCAAGGCAGGCAAGTTCTGCTTCAACAATCGCCATCGAAGCACTGTCCATGCATATCTCGGCATACTTCTCAGCTTTCTCAGCCTTAATGACTACTCGTTTTTTGCCCTTTTCATCTATCTTAGATTCAACCTTTTCCTTAAGTTCCGTAAATTTAGCTCCCATAGCCTCCTTCTGCCGTCTAACAGTATTCTCCAGTTTCGATTTACTCATAGCCGCATGTTCTTTTTTCGCACAAAGTTCCGCCTTCACCTGCCCGATCTTGGATTCGACGTCTGATTTAGCTTGTCCGATCGTACTATCGATTTCGTTCTTAGCCTTTTCAAGCTGTTCAAAAACCCTGGAAAGCTTCTCCTGCGCCATTTGCTTAAGACAATCTGATTTCTCGCTCATTTCCAACTCCCATAAATAAAAAACAGAAAATATAAATTTAAAACACGCCCCCAATGGCGGTTCACCAGCCCATATCTTCGCCAATATAAACCTCCCACTTAACTGAAATAGATAAAATCTCTACTTTGCCGCCTCGATCAACCCCAAACCAGGAGGGATCTTATGCCAGCTGTCTTTCGAACCAGCCAACTTAAAACCCATCTCAAACAAATTGTTCATCTCAACAGTATCAAAAGCTTTCGTACTCACCGGCACATAGTCATCAGGTATATCAACGTAATTAAAATCGATCCCCTCCTTTTGCGTGATAGCGTAAATACGATAAAGATCGCCCCTGGCCTGTGCTGTAGTCACAAGTGACAACGCTCGCCCGATTATATTTGGCAGCCGCCGCTTAACCTGCTTTTCAGTAGCAGCAAGCCTCCCGTCACGCATGATATATAGAGAACTGGCCGTCGCCGGTGCGTCCGCGCCGAACACCTCCCGTCGAGCCGCCGCAAGATCAAGCATAAACCCATGGAAGAATACATTCGTCGTCGTATTACCGTCAGAATGCATCTCGTCATAATGAACACCGTCAACCTCAACATCGAAAAACATCGGAGGAAACGCACCTGGTATCGATGCGGATGCAAGCAATATATCACCAAACAACTCCCGTGCGTCAGGATGCCCGCTTCCGGCGATTACACCCATATTCCAAACCATAAGCCGCCCCGCGTCCATATCCGTCGTACCGATATACAAACGGTATCCCTGAGAATGTTTTACCGCGATAGCTTCCAGCACTTCCGGCGTTATTTGGCTGACGATAGAATGGTGCAACGGCGCAGTATCTGCAAAAGAATCGCTCCAAAGCAGCGACAAAATATTCCTCTCTTTATATACCGTCTTAATATTGGCCGTCGTATAGGCTTCTTTCAGTTGCGCATCATACTCCGGCCCAAGGAATACAATAGGCGCCATCAATGACCCCGTACTGATGCCCGTCACAAGCTTAAAATTCGGCCGATTCCCGGACTTCGTCCATCCGCAAAGAAATCCCGCGCCAAATGCCCCGTTCTCGCCGCCGCCGGACAACGCCAGCGCATGATAATTAAGCGACCCGTCCGGATTACGAGGAAACTCCCCCTCCTTCTCCTGCCGCATAGATTCGACAATATCCCGCTGAAAGATTTCACTGTGCTCACCCCCCCAATCCCGGATATCTTCAAAACCCGAAATCTGCGCACGCGAGATATCAGAAACAGGAACAGGATTACGAGGAAGGCTACAGCCGCACAAAAACACAAACAAGAACACAAAAACCCCAAAAACCTTTTTTTGATATAATAGCATATTCTCTCCTGACTTGTTAAAAGCAAACCATAATTTTTGTTTCTTGCAGCACGCCCCAAAATGAAGAATTAAACACAAAGTGAAAAACTATTCGGCAAATCGCCTTTTTGTCTCCACCATTTTTCAAATTTATTTAACCGTTTCCAAACCGCGTTTAAAAAATGATGCGTAGCAAAAAATCAAAATACCCTCCTCACCATAGTGATAACACATTACTTTCAGGCTCAAACTTAACCGGATGGCATTTTGCTGCTCAATATAGCATTTTGCTAATTAATACTACTTCAGTTTGTGACGATTCAGCCGCAGTCACCTGACAGTTGTCATTATGATGTGGCAAATATTGTTAATTAATGTGTATGGAGGTAATCAAAATGAAACTTTCAAAAATGCTAATAACGGCTGTATTATTAACGCTGCTGCTGACTGGCTGTGCCGTAAAGCGTACAAAAGTTACATATGATGAAAATATTGATTTTGACACTCTCAATACTTACAACTGGCTCGATACGTCGGAAATTCCGCAGACCGACCAAATTGAACTTAGACTCGTAAGGGATGCTGTGGACAGGCAAATGGCGCAAAAGGGATATAAATTAGTTTCGAGAGATCCCGATTTCCTCATCACGCAAAACATTTCAAAGGAGTTGACCTACGACAGGCACTGGGAAAGGGACATCAGAAATTCAGTAAGACCGATGTACTTCTTCAAATACGCATACATGAAAGGAACACTCGTAATAGAGATTGTCAATCCGCGTATGAAGAATATGATTTGGAGGGGAAAGAATATTTCGGAAGTAGAAACAGTCATTACTGAACAAAGCCGCACAAAAAGGATCGACGAAATGGTCGCAGAAATAATGGAAAATTTCCCACCACAACAAAAACAGGTGATAACTAAGATGAATCAATAAACAAGGATTGGCCTATGGACGTTAAATACAAAATAATTAGCGCAAAAGATTTCATAAAGGCAGATCCAAACGGCGAATGCGATCTGGCACATAGCAAAAAAATACTGGTGGAATTAGCTGCCGTAAACCAACCACCTGCAGATTATGAAATATTGATGGATTTTCGTCACACAAACGTAAACACAACCGTACATTTGTCATTCTGGGACGTCGTTGAATTTGCAAAAGAATTTTGCCGGCACAGGGAAGCGTTTAGAAACAAGGTCGCGTTTTTGTGCCGTAATGACAAACAGCTCGACAGGGCAAAATTCGCACAGCTATTCACAACAAACCGAGGCTTCCGGGTAGCAGCTTTCATAAGTTTCGAAGAAGCAATAGATTGGCTCGCAGATCCCCAGGACATTGAATAGAAGCCTTACCCCCGAAAAACAGAACGAAGTGATGTTTAAGCAATAAAACCTCAATATCAGCAAAGCTGACATTCTCACCTGCCCGATTTTTGCCCCTTTTCGGGGCAAAAATCGGGGTGATAGGACTTGAACCTACGGCCTCCTGGTCCCAAACCAGGCGCTCTGCCAAACTGAGCTACACCCCGTAAACTAGCTAAGAGGAACAATTTACACACTTGGGCTGCTAATTGCAAGCAAAACCCGCCTTTTTAACCAAAACTCCGTCCTGCTGGCCCCAAATCAACAAAATAACCTGTTTTAGAACATTTTTCGCACACCAAATACATATTTACGCACTTGCGCTAAATTCATACTCAAAAATTGACGAAACAGTAAATAATCAGTGAATTAAGTACGTAGAAAGGGACATCGATGCTTGAAACCAGAAATTTTACCGAGAAAAACAGCTCGAAATGCGACAGACACACCGCGGAGATGGATTTCCTCATCGCACAGAAAATGATGTATGAAATAACAACAGTAGTATGGGCCGACAAATACGACGTAGACGGTGAGGTTAAAAAAGTTGTCTATGAAATGACGCTAAGCGACCTCCTTGAGCATTGGCTCGAAACGCTGGACAAAAACCGCCAGGACATCATCTCAATCAAGCCAGTCTAGACAAAATAGAGCACAAAACCTATTTTACGCCCTGCCGCCGCCCCCTCGACATAAACCCTGCCCCATAACGAACATGCTCCCATGAGTGATGAGGATTACCCCCGACGATTCGATGCCGACGGTCATGAGGAGTGATATCCTGCGAAAAATTCTGCCTTCGAACAGGCTGACTATGAAACAGATACCTTTTCACTTTATCCATAAAAACACCCCCAAATCCTTATCCTGTATAACCTGCAAGCCCTCAGATACGGATAGTACCGATCCACATGGCAAAAGCGATCAGCAGCAGCAATATTCCAACAATGAGCAACGCAGAAAGCCGTTCATCATGAAAGATACGCCCAAAACCGTTACGGATATCGCTGCGTGTGGGAAAGTGTATTCGATTATGCATATGCAGTCCATACATTTTTCTACCCTTTCAATTGGCACTTCTCTCACTGAATTATACGATCACAAGAAAAAAGTGCTCAATATTACATATCATTTTGCCGACATTCAACGGGGGCTATTGACAACTGCGGAATAATCGCATATAAACCTATTTTAATATTCACTAACTTTATTGATTGGGAAACACAATGCAATTAGACGACGTATGTTGGCAGGAAAGATATAACGCGAACGAAGTTTTCACCATCCAGTGCGAGATCTCCGACAAACCGGACATGCCGGGCAAGCTCATCGCAGCCATCGGTTCCAACGGACTGCACATAGTAAACACAACCATCGTAGAGCTGACCGAAAACACCAAAACCCTCGATATCGTCGTTTTCGCCTCCTCAAAAGAGCAGGTCGACAACGCTGAAAATGCAATAAACGACGCAGAAGGTATGAAAGTCATCGGAATTTGCGACGAAGTAATGGAAATACACAGACGAGGTGCCATAGAAATTGTAAGCCGCGTCCCGATAGAAAGCCTCACCGACCTGAGAATGATCTACACACCCGGCGTGGCATCGGTCTGTAAGGTCATCGAAGAAACACCAGAAGCTGCATATGAGTACACCGGAATATGCGACCGCATAGCCATTGTAACAGACGGAACCGCGGTACTGGGCCTCGGCAATATAGGCCCGCTCGCATCGTTGCCAGTAATGGAAGGAAAAGCCGCCATCTTCGCAGAATTCGCGAACCTAAGCGCAATACCGGTTCTGATAAACTCCAATGACCCCGACACAATTGTAAAAACCACAGCTCTCATCGCATCGAGCTACGGCGCCATACAGCTTGAAGACATCGCTGCACCGGCATGTTTCGAGGTCGAAGAAAAACTCCAGAAATTACTCGACATCCCAGTACTCCACGACGACCAGCACGGAACAGCAACCATCGTACTGGCAGCGCTGATAAACGCACTGAAAATCACGAACAGAAAACCCCAAGACTCAACAGTACTGATGCTCGGCGCAGGCGCAGCCGGAATCGCAATCTCAAAGATGCTCCTCAATTTCGGAATAAAAGACATAGTCATATACGACTCTACAGGCCCAATATACAAGGGCAGAACAGAAAGAATGAACCCCTGGAAAACACAGATCGCTGAGATCACAAACAAAGAAGGTATCACCTGCCCGCTCGCCGAAGGCTTCAAGGACAAGGACATCTTCATCGGCGTAGCCCAGCCGAACATGGTCTCAAAAGAAATGATAGCATCCATGGCACCGAATTCCATCGCTTTCCCACTAAGTAACCCGGTTGGCGAGATAACCACGCAAGAAGCAGCCGAAGCAGGAGCCGCCGTTACCGCAGACGGAAGAAGCTTAAACAACGCACAGGCATACCCAGGACTGTTCCGCGGAGCACTCGACGCAAGGGCAAAAAAAATATCCATGGAAATGATGATCGCAGCAGCAACAACCCTGGCAAAACTCGCCGAACTGCCTGACCTGCTCCCGGATATGCTGGACAGAGACATCCACCAGCAAGTAGCAGAGGCTGTCGCAAAAGCCGCAAAATAAAAAAAACAATGAACCTCGACCAGACTTGACCTGCGATATCTCTGTGTCTACAAAGATTTTTCGCAGTATTAGGCGATATACCGGCTATTGGAAAAAACACTCATAATCGCTTCGATCAGATTTTCCCCCAAAGGTTTGGTCACATATCCATCGCAGCCAAGTTTCCTGCACCGCATAATATTCGCCGGTGCATCGCTCGTCGTAACAACGATTACCGGTATGTCCGCATGCTCACAATCACCCTTCAATCGCTCAAGGATCTCGAGACCATCGACCTTAGGCATACATATATCAAGAAGCAATACATAGTCCGTCCCAACTTGGCGAACATCTCCCGCCCCATCTCCGGACAAAAACCCCAACAACTCCTCGCCATCGGCAAACCATAATATCTCGTTAGCAAACCCGCCCCTGTGCAAACACCGTTTAGTCAATGCGAAATGCCCGCTGTCATCCTCTGCAACCAGAAAGACCACCGCATCATTCATACGACCTCTCCTATACCGCATGCCTCACAAAATTCCACTGACGCAATTCAAATATCATCCGCTACACCACATGAGATTATTTGATTATCTACATGTCTCTTTTCGCTTCATCGGCATATTACACAATATCCTTGAAAGAAAACGTATCGGTACCTCTTGTTTTTCAAAATTTAGAGATTCCCTTTATTGCTTATTCGGCAATGAAACAAAAAATTTGCTCCCCTTGCCGCTCTTGGATTCTACCCACACCCTACCCTCTAACAGGTCCACAATACGCCTCACTATCGTCAAACCAAGCCCTTCACCGCCCGCCAAATCACCGGGAGCAAGCCGATGGAATAT
>VRUF01000048.1:12889-15116 GCA_019456245.1 Planctomycetota bacterium
TTTCTGGTATTTCGCATCGATCCCCATACCATTATCCTCGACACAATACAAACTCTGCCCATCCTCAACACAGCCGCTAACACGTATCACACCCGTTCGATCCGGATCCAGATACTTAATCGCATTATCGATCAGGTTGCTGAATATCTGGTTCGTTTTCGCCTCATCCCCAACGCAATCGACAAGATTCTCAACAATGATCTCAGCCCCAGCCTCCCTCGCCGCAAATCCAACACTTGCAACGATCTCCCCTACCAATTTGTTCATATCAAGCTCACGTATCAACATCTCGTACGTCCCAACCCGCGAAACCTGAAGCAACCCGTTTATAAGCTCACGCATCTTCTTCGTAGCCGAATGGATAAACCCAAGCGACTCAGGAATATATTCATTAAGCAAAACACCAAGCTGCTCCCTGTCATCATCGCACACCGTTGCCTTACTCATCATTTCGATCAGTTCCTCGCAGTGCGATCCCAGCTCATCACCAAACCCCGTTATATTAACAAGAGGACTCTTAAGGTCATGCGACGCAACATAAACAATGCTCTGCATCTCTTCATTCTTGCCCTCGATCACCCGAAGCAGGTTCTCACGCTCTTGCTCAGAACGCTTTCGTTCAGATATATCGCGCTGAATACCGGCATACGCAAATATCTCACCGCTCTCATCGATCATCGGGAAAATTAATACATCACAAGCAAACTCACTGCCGTCCTTCCTTCGGTTGAATATCTCACCGCTCCAGAGGTCCCCAGCAGAAACCGCCGCGTAAATATCTGCCTGAACCTCATCGCTGTCGGCCTCAGCATTAAGAATATCCGGGGATTGCCCGATCACCTCATTCGCATCATAACCGTAAAGCTCCTGAAACGCATTATTCGTATAAGTAATACGGTAATCGAGCCCCGTCGTGATCACTGAGTCAGATATCTGCTCGGTGATCAAGCTCAAAAAACGAAGTTTCTCTTCCGCCCGTTTGCGTTCAGTAACATCGTGCAAAATACAGTGTGTTTGCCGAAAGCTTCCGTCCGCATTATACGCGACCTTGCCGTCTACTTCGATATCAATAAGCCGCCCGTCTTTGCAAACCATCTGGAAATCAACTCCGCATGATTTACCGATCTTTTTAAACTTCGGGAACCGTTCCGCAAAAAGTTCCTCCCTGACCACAAAATCCCCAAAAGAACGCCCGATCACCTCATCGCGATCATACCCCAAAAGATCAAGCCACGCCGGGTTCACCTCGAGCATACACCCGCTGCTGTCAAGTGACTGATAGCCAAGCGGAGAATTCTCATAAAGCAAACGAAAACGTTCCTCACTCCCGACAAGCTCTTCATAAAGCTCTTTATACGACACTTCCCCTACCGCCGATTCCGCGATAAGATCACGAACATCGCCCCTTTGCCCCCCCGTCTCTGCTCTCTTTTCGCCAGTACTATCCATAGCAAATCTCCTAAAATGGCTAAAGCCTAGCAATATGTCGCATATTATACCGCTAAACCAGAACCCGTCAATAAAATTACAAGCTTTTCATAAATTTTTTAAATAAAAACCACACAAGAAAAGTTTCCAGATAAATCGGAAATCCGCTTTATTTAGCTACACCCTCGCATCAGGGAGTTACCTCTATCATTTTTTCGCAAGGTGATAGAACATTATGAATAACTTTGCGCCAAATAATGAAAAATTTTGCAATAAAAGCCTTCCTAAAAACGATTAAAAAATAATGGCCTACTAAATAAAAACACTTGATATTATTTCAATTTGAGCTAAAAATTAGACAAGACTTGGGTATTTTTGTTGGGTGTGTCGCCCAAATACAGTCAAAATACCAGTGAACGGTTACCACTAAACAGAGAACAGAAAGAGACGATACGTTATGAGTAAAATCACTCGCAGAGGTTTCGTTAAGACTATGGCCGTTGCCGGCGCCGGGATGTCAATACCGGGCTGCAGCAAGGGCTATAAACCGCATTCGCGCATAATCGGCGCCAATGACGAAGTCAGAATTGGCATAGTCGGCTTCAACAGCCACGGTAAGTCCCACATAAAGCGATACCAGGCTATTCCGAAAGGAGTTCGTATCGTAGCGTTGTGCGACCCCGATACCGGTGTCATTAGTCGCGGCCTCAAAGAGTTCTTTAACGGACGAGCCGACAAAGTGGACACCTATGCAGATATACGCCAACTGCTGGACAGGAAAGACATTGACGCCATATCC
>VRUF01000311.1:0-323 GCA_019456245.1 Planctomycetota bacterium
TTCCGGATAAGCCTTCCGGTGAGGAGGAACGGTCCGGCGGTGTTTGGCATAAGCCCTGGAACGCGGCGGTTCAAGCCGAGTGGATCGAGCAGTTTTACAAGATAGCTCTTGGCAAACTTTTTATCGCTTCGATCACGTATTCGGTTCTTGCCGATTCCGGCAGCGAAGAGTTAGTCGGCAGCGGCTTGCTTAACAGAGAGCTTGGAGCTAAGAAGGCATTTTTGAGCATAGCGAAACTGCAGAAGGTTATACTGAAAAAAAATGTCAAATGATTAATGTCTAATGTCTAATGAAGGATAGGGCCTGCGGCCCAGGCAATTACA
>VRUF01000311.1:333-2583 GCA_019456245.1 Planctomycetota bacterium
ATTGCGGGCGTCAGAAGGCGTTTGACAAGGCTGGGGACCTGGAGGCGATAAAAGGTATAGGACCTAAGACGGTCGAAAAGATGGAACCTTTGTTGTGCTTTGATTGATAGTGGGCACCTCTAATAATATGTAATGTTGGGAATAGATGGTTATGGCTGAGTGGGAGATAAATAAGACTCTTGGGAAATGCTGGGGGACCGGCGAGGAGTTTGCGGTCAGTGAGGATTATTACGCCGCTCTTGTGGAAACCGATGAGGGGTTTGAGAGGCGTGATTACAGTGTCGGGTATTGGCAGGAGCATAAGCCTGAGGCGTACTGCTTCTGGAAGACGAAGATGTCCGATGCTGAGGAAAAGAAACAGCTGTTTATCGACGATGAAATGTTGATGGCATTTTTCGAGCGTCTTGCAGAAGAGACTGCAGAGGAGAAGTTGAATTTCAGGTTTGTTCTGACGCTGGTTTTGATGCGGAAAAGAAAGCTAAAGTATATGCATCATGTTATGGAAGAGGGTAAGGAAGTTTGGCAGATGCGCGTTGCCGGTGAGGGGCGGATGGTTACCGTTGTCAATCCTGAGCTGACAGAGGATAAAATAGAAGAGCTTTCGTCGCAAATAGGGCAGATAATGCAGGTGGATTTATAATGTGGGGCAAATCATGAGTGTTAAATTTTTTCTTTCGTCACTGTTTTTTTGTCTGGTGTTGATGTTATCAGGGTGCGGAGTTACTCCGGTTATTGATGAACCTCGGACCATTGTTATTGGTAAAAGCAGTATCGCCGAGGCTGGTGCGGCACTTGATGAGTATCGCTTACGGATGGTGCCGATATGGGCTTCGGGCCAACTTTTTTACAAAGAATTTGTCGGCGGTAAGCGAAAAGAACATCTAAAATTCAATCCAGCGAATTTGCGATTTATTCCTGACAGGCGTATGTATTTCGGGGCCAATCTTGTTATCGGTGGCGAGGCGATTCGGCTTGGCAGTAATGATGAAGAGTTCTGGCTGCGGATGAGACCGAAAGAAGTGGACCGGTACTGGTCGGGTAATTGGAAGCAGTTGGAAAATTGCAGAGAACAGCTTTTGTTGAGCCCTAAGGTTATGCTGGAGGCGTTGGGGGTGATTTCCGTCGATAGCAGTTGGAGGATCGTTAATCAGCCCGGGATCGATGTGCTGGTAAAGTATGACGGCGTGGGGCTGCCTTTGAAAAAAATATATGTTCGAACGAGTGATTATCTGATCGATAAGATCGAATACTACGGGAAGGGTATTTTGGTGGCTGTCGAGGTGAAACTTTCCGGGTATAAAAAGATTGCGGACAACGTTTCAGTGCCGGGTAATATAATGATAACGTCTTTCGATGAGGGCGCGGTCCAAAGTACGATGGAGGTTAGATTCAAGCGCATTAAGCGATTTGAGCCTAGTGCTAAGCAGCTTAGGGTTTTATTCAAGCCGGCGGATTCTAAGGGGATTGAGAATGTTTATAGGCTTAATGAGAATTGTCAATTTATGTTGGAGTGACTGATCATGGCGTCGATGAGTTTGTCGGAGAGGATTAAGCAGGGCGTTCTTTTGATAGACGGTGCGATGGGGACGGAGCTTTTTGTGCGCGGCGTCAAAGCCGGTTCGAGCAATAACTATCTTAATGTGACCGATGCTTCTGTGGTAAAAGAAGTTCATGCGGCATATTTTGCAGCCGGCAGCGATGCGGTGATAACGAATACGTTCGAGGCGAATGGGATTTCACTTCTGCGGCATGGTCTTGCCGATGAGGTTGCGAAAATAAATATTGAGGGGGCGAAGATCGCCAGGGAAGCTGCTGAAGAGGCGGCGAAGGATGGCCGGGACAGGTATGTGCTTGGCGGATTAGGGCCTTGCGGCGATTTTCTTGAACCGCTGGGGATGGTTAAGGCGGAAGATTTGAAGGCAGCGTTTGCCGATCAGGCCAAGGCGCTTGTTGACGGCGGTGTTGATGGGTTTATTATCGAGACGATGACTGCGATCGAGGAGATCGAGGTTGCTATCGAAGCTGTTAAGAGCGTTTGCGATCTGCCGGTGTTTGTTTCGCTTGCTTATGACGGGGCGGGCGATGAGTTTCGGACGATGATGGGGGTTGATTGTGTAACTGCGGTGGAGAAGTTGTGCGGGCTTGGAATAGATGCGATCGGGTTTAACTGCGGGACGCTGGATATGGACGGGTATGTGAAACTTGCTCAGTCTTATGCGAAGGCGCTTGCGGGCAGGGATGTGGCTTTGA
>VRUF01000312.1 GCA_019456245.1 Planctomycetota bacterium
TGCCGATCTTTCTAACTGTCTTATCCTGGCCCGTTTGGCATCCTGTTCATCATAAAATTCCGACAGGTACGGCATTGCCAAAAGCTCCATTGACATGGAAGCAACTTCACAGAATTCTATGGTCGCATGACGGTAGGGATACAGACGCTGGTCCGCACTGGCAATCGCGTGGAAGGCGTGACCTCCTTCGTGCAGCAGTGTAATGATATTGTTATTTACGCCTACAGCGTTGGCAAATATAAACGGCTTGCGCGCTTCGGTCAAAGTCGTCTGGTATCCGCCCGGGGCCTTGCCTTTCCGGCTCGCCAGATCCAGCAGCCCCATTCTTGCCATCTCTGCAAACTGTTCGCCTAACTCACCATCGATCTGCGTGAAAATATCGCCCGTCTTTTCGATCAATACACTTACATCCTCGAAGGGTTTTAGCGGCTCTCTTGAAAGCGGATCGACCACAGTATCCCACGGGCGAACTTTGGCAAGACCCATTTTATCGCACCGGCGTTTGTTAATAACACCAAGCAGCGGAACAACGATCTCTTCGGCCGTATTGTGAAACGCCTTGCAGTCATCGGGCGTATAATCGAACCGATGGTAATGCTTAAACTGGTAATCGCGAAAATTTGCGAAACCGGCATTGGCGGCTATTTTCGTACGAACGGCGAGCATCTTTTCAAACACATCGTCGAACTTGTCGGCGTCTGCCAGCCTTCTTTCCGTCGTCGCCAGCCATGCTTTTTGACGCAGTGTTCGGTCGGTTTGTTCCAGCAATTTTGCCGCCTGCGGCATCGTATATTCCTCCCCGTCGATCTGAACCGTCATCTTTCCGCATATAGCCTGATACTCCTGCGAAAGCAGGTCGTCCTCTGTCTGCAGCGGGACATTCTCCACTCGGAACAGATCGACATCCGAGCGGATCGTCCTGTCATAGACCTCAAAATCAGAATCTGCAATTGTCAGCCGATCTTTGGCCTCCAAATACTTGCGGTCAAGCGCGTCTGCAAGCGGTTTTATCGCCGGTATGACCTCGCTTATAAATTTCGTATAAGCATCGGCTTTTTCTGTGTCATCCGTATAGCAAGTCATTTTAATGTACAGAACCGAGGCTTCCTGCTGAAGTACCGCGTCAAGTTCGGACCTGTGATCAACAAAATCTGCCAATGCTTCGCCAGAACTGATATTCTTGCCAAGCAACTCCTGATAAAGCCCTGCAACTGCCTCAGCATCCGCAAGATCAACATCTTCAGGAATAAACCTGCGTTTCTGATATGCCGGAAGATCGAAAACGTCTTTTTTTGAATCTTTGTTACCCGCACTGCTATCGGTAGCCATAAACCATACCTCTTTTATTCAATTCTAGTCATTAGGATGTTACACTTACTCGTAACATTTAAATTAACCGCAATCCCGCAAAAATAAAAGAAGAAATCTGCAATATCTAATACATCGCTATTATTCAGCCGTCCCATCAAGATCGGCGTCGACAATCTCACCGATTCGCTTTTTGATATAGCTGAAGAACGGATTACTCCGAAGACGCATCAGGTTATCTGCCGTCATCAGCAGCAGCCTTCGCTCGCCCCTCAGTTCCATCGCCCCGAGTCTCGGATATTCGTTATTCGCCGAATCCCGCTCAAACCCATACAGCAAATCATCCCTCGGTATCGGGATAGCCAGATGTGAAAGCGAGTAAATCTCTTCGGGCCATTTCACACCCAGGCTAACTTCCTTACTAAAATCCCCATCACCTTTTTCCTTTGTTTTCGCCACGACATTACTGCTCGCACCTTTGTTAGCAACCACCGTAAGCCGATATCCAAGCCTGCCTGACTTCCTGAGATAACCCAGCAATTCATCAGGATCTTTCTTAAAGAAATTGTGCAGATACGAAACACGGTTCACGTCAAAGAGAACAAGCTCATCTTCGCCGCTGTCAAGGGCGCCATAAAGCCTTCTAACGAGGTCATTGACGATAACGGTAGAATCGACAACCGATTGAAACGTAGTAATAGCTCCCAACCTGCTCAGACCGCCATTCTTGGAATTCCTGATGATTTCCGCTTTCACTTTCATCGACAACTCGTACGTCTGTTCGGAGGCATTAAGAGGAAACGAATTATATTTGAACGGGTCATACTCCGGCGTAATAACCACCCATCTGGACTTTTCAAAATAGGGGATAAACGAAAGCACCTGTAGCCATTCCGACAGCGCGGCAAACCTGGTAACCCCCACAGCCGGTGAAAACAAAAGCAACCTGTCCGGGGCAGCCAGATTCTTATCCTCAAGCCCCTGCAATGCATAAAGCAACGCAACCGCCCCGCCGTTAGAATACCCGGCAATATAGAATGGTTTCCCCTCGCCGACCTTTTCACGAACATGCCCGCAAGCAACCTTAACCGCCGCAAGCCAGTCCTCCCATTCGACGTCTTTCAATGCACCCGGTATCGTCCCATGCCCCGGCAGCCGCATCGAAACAACATAAAAACCTTTTTCGTAAAAGATTTCCCCAACGTCCTTCAAGCTGTAAGGACAATCCGTAAGCCCGTGAAGCAGCACGATCCCGCCTGTAGGATTCA
>VRUF01000313.1 GCA_019456245.1 Planctomycetota bacterium
GTAGCCGTAGGGGAACCTGCGGCTGGATCACCTCCTTTCTAAGGGATAACTTAGACGTGATTGGGTACATTTATGTGCCATAACGATCGCGAAAAAGTCAGGCATTTTTGCTGCTTACAATTTGACTGTTTTCATATATTAAAAGGACCTCGCGGTTTACCGGGGGGTCCTTTTTTTGCGCATTTCAAATCACTAAATTTAATACCAATCCGCATAAAAGAATGTGCTTTATGCGTGGTCTAATCTTTTTTTTAGCAATAACTATACTGATCACGATTGAAAATTCCCGTTTTGTTCGCGGCAACTTGTTTGTGAATAAATAGTTACCATTTTACACGCGTCCATTTACTACCCTAAAGGGTATAAAACCTCATTTGGGCGCGATCAGAGGCACTTTGAGAGAAAAAAGATCAGGTCCCGTTTTCATTTACTTAAATCCGCAAGAAAGCTGCCTCCGAAAAGAGAAAGATTGATAGTTCAAGTTGAATTTGGTAAGATTATTAACATCGAAAGGACTGGATTATGTTTTGTGAACGCTTAAATTGGAAATTCTATTTTGCATTGGTTGTAATGTGCCTGTTTTTTGCCGGGTGCCAGGAGACACAGAACCATGACACTTACGGCCCGGAGCCTTTCAGCATTATTATTCTGCCGGATACGCAGATATATCCTCATGACAAACCCGAGTGGCGAAATTCCAGCCTAAAGGAAGTTTTTATCCAGCAAACTACATGGATCGCCCAGAACAAGCGGAAGGAAAATATACAATTCGTTCTGCACATGGGCGATATTGTTCACGAGCAGCACAAGCCCTATCAATGGGTCAATGCGAATGAAGCGATGAGTATTCTTGACGGCGTGGTGCCTTACTGTTTTGGGGTTGGCAACCATGATTTGATTAACAGGGCAGAAGAAGGTGGAATTATCAGGGATTCGACGAATTTCAATAATACATTTTCTCACAGCCGTTATGAAAACCAGCCATGGTTCGGCGGTCGGATGAGCAGCGATGGTTTTTTGCCGAAAGATAATTATGACAACAGCTATCACTTTTTCTGCGCCGGCGGAATGGAGTTTATGATAATCACTCTTGAAGTCGCCCCTACCGATGAAATGCTTGACTGGGCCAACGATGTAGTCAGGTCGCATCCTGACAAAAGAGTTATGGTGATCACCCACGCCTATCTCGACGGTGACGAGACTCGCGTAGTCAACGAGCCCTATGCCCCCTCCGGAAAGAGTAATTCGGGAGAAGAGATCTGGAATAAATTTGTTAGAAAACACAAAAACATATTCTTTGTCTTCTGCGGGCATCATAACAATCATGCCGACTACAAGGGCCTGCTGGCAAGCGTGGGCGATAACGGCAATACTGTTTATCAATTGATAAGCGGTGAAGATTACGACGGCTGGCTCAGGATTTTAAGGTTTGTCCCCGCCGAGAACAAAATATACGTTAAAACATATTCGCCCTGGAAGCCGGACGATCCTGAATTGCAACTTGAGCAATATGATTTTTCACTGCCAGGCTACAATACGGACCCATACCACCAATACGATATTGTCTATGAGCAGCGCAACAGCGTGGGGTCGTACCCCACCAAATTATGATAAACGAAGTGAAGGAGAAAATTATGTTGCTTAAGAGTTTAAATGGCAAATGTCAGTCTACTTGTACCACCACCGGGCCGAGCCCAGGATGCGCCCTTGTCAATCATATTATGTTATACATCATTCTGGGTGTACTTCTGGGGATGTTTGTACCGGCACAAGCAATGCTCTATCGGCCGGAAAAGGGCGCGATGTGGGATCCGTCGGTGATTTGGCACGAGGGGAAGTATTACGCATTTATGATGTACAGTAAGGGCCGCCGGGGATTGAACGCGAAATACTGCCTTTTGGCATCGTCACCGGATGGAGTGCACTGGAATGACGAAGGCATCGTCAACGAGGAGCGCGAGCCTAACTGTAGATTCTTCAAGTGTTTTGTCGCGCGATGCGGCGACAAGTTCATCATGAACCATGGCGTCAGCCGGCCGAAAGCGCAGGACACTTTGCGTTTCTACGAATCGCGCGACCTGAAAAACTGGAATCATCTTTTCAGCAGCAACCCGGATCCGAAATGGTACGTCCCGACCAGCCGATGGGACCACATGTACATGCTTGCCAAAGAGGAAGGCAAACACGAGGCAGGTTATTGGGGGTATGTGGTGGCCGCACCGAAAGAGGCGCCCGGTGTCGGAATGATGCAGTCGGTGGACGGGCTGGAATGGGAAGTATTGCCGCCGGCCCCGATCGAGTGGCCGCAAGGTATCCAGGGGCGAAATTCCTTCGAGTGGGGCGGCTGCGAGCGCATCGGTGACAAGTACTACCTGATCGGAGGTGGGGGCAAATTTCTCGGCAATTCATATTCGATGTACACGTTGGTCGCCGACAGTCCGCTAGGGCCTTTCCGCTTCGAAAACGAGGCCTATCGCCTCTGCGGCACGTCGTACGGCAGGTCGGTCAGGGGCAAGGGCAGCAAGAGCTTGAGCTGGTTGGCCGCATGGGCCAGGGTCAAGGACGAACTGCTGAT
>VRUF01000314.1 GCA_019456245.1 Planctomycetota bacterium
CAACCAAATCACCGTCAAAATACAAATGCCGCTTGCTGCCGTCCCACACCAGCCCGTATTGATGCCACTCGCTGAAATCAACGGAACCAAGATCAACCACCAGGTTCGGGTCGGCATTATTAGTACCAGCCTCACCCTTCTCCCATGGAGTAAACAGGTTAGTATCAAGTTCCCCGTCCACAGTCAATCCCAGGTAATTATAGCCGGGCGCTTCTGGCGAAGTATTCGGATCCGTTTGCTGTTGTGAAATCAATCCGTGACTTTTGGGCGCAGAAACGTCTGTCTTTGCCCAGATAAACACACTGAAAGGCTCTGACCTGTCGATTACAGGATCGCCCTCCAGATAAGTATTAGAATCCCTTCCGTTGAATTTTACACACTCACCTGTGTCGCCGACGCCAACCGCGATATCCCAGTATTGGCCATATGTATCACCGGCTATAACAAGTGTATTTGCTTCGGAAGTATCTGAAACTTGATATCCCAGCCAATATTCATCATCAAACGACCAATACACAGGCCTTTCGATCGGTTTATTAGGGTCAAAGTTGTACAACCCGGCCCCATAAGATGCCATGTTATTTTCTATCACACAATCTTCGATCAATCCATCGCAATCATAAACCCCGCCACCCTTTTCAGCGGTGTTGCCGGTTATAACACAGTTGCGGATAGTAGCCTCTGTCCCATTACCCCTGATACCGCCGCCGTTAACATCGCCGCCGCCTAAAGCATAAAGCTTATAAACCTCATTGTCCGTTAAAGCCCGATCATATATCCGCACATCATCGATTGAACCATTGAAGTATCCATGATAACTGGTTGAATAGCTGCTTCTTCCAATTTGTACATAATCGATCGAAGTATCATAATCTCCGGTTTGATTATTTGATGTCCTCGCGACTTCTTTACCATCAATATATAATATGAAATTATTGGCATCTACAGTCATCGTATAATAATGCCACTCATCATAATCCATCATAGGATAAGTTATAGACTGCTCGGCAGTGCCCCCCTCATCGCTTCGTATCACTGCCGTAACGTAGGAAGATTTGTCTGCATAAAGTGAAATTGTCGAAGAAAGGCCCATATCTCTTTGCTGGAAGATCAGATTATCCGCATTGTCACCTCCACCGGGCCCATATCTCTCTGCCCACCCGGATACCGTAAATTCCGTTGTAGTGATAACGTTCGTGCCAATATCAACATAATCATTACTGCCGTCAAACAGTAAAGCACCTTCTATCTGGCCACCGTCGTAATCCCATTCCGGACCATTTTCGAGTGTCCCATCATACCCATTGCCCGAACTGTCCGATGCCGTTGGACCACTCGTCTCATCAAGTTTCCAGTGCGACACAAGACCAAGAGCAGGGTTAAAAGTATCGCTGGTTATGGTAAATCCGGAGAGTGTACAGTTAGGGTCTTCTCCTCCTTCAAAAGTAACAACAGACACAAGCCCGGCAATGATCGTATTTGCTACAACATCGGCATCATTTGGATCGGTGCTCGTTACCGTTATGTTCTTGCCGCCAAAATTGATATTCTCATAGTATGTCCCCTCAGCAACATGAACTGTATCGCCATCGTCGCAAAGACCAATCGCCCTCTGAATAGTCTTAAGAGGATTCCCCACTAACCCTTCATTATAGTCATCACCGTTTGTATCCACATACCACTCTATCGGACGACTGGCCGAATCTGCGACTGTAACCGCACATTCATCCCCTTCGCCATCCACATGAGACCAGTCCCCAGTACTATCCTTAACCCGCAGTTTTACAACATAAGTTCCCTGACCGCTATCAGGCGAAAACCTGCATTCAAGTGTATCAGTTCCCTGTCCTGAAACATCATACGCCTCACTGGGAATATCCCAATCATAATCTGCAATGCCGCCTGGATCCGGATCATAGGACCCGCTTCCATCAAATTCAACCGCCACACCAGCATCAACACTCTTAGTACTATCGGCTATAACAGCTACCGGCGTATAATTACATGCATATGAGACTCCTGCCATAAGTAAGAAACAAGCTATAACCTTAAATCTTGTCTTTGTCTGTATGCTCATATCTGGCCTCCTTCCATCGCAGCAGTGTTGTTTATCAGCCAGTTGCTTGCCGCCTTAACCGCAGGACAGTCGGGATAGTTCTCCAGAAGCTGGGTATATGTAGTTTCTATAATCGTATTCGCCTCCTCCCTGTCAACCACCCCTCCTTCCTTTAGTCGTTCATAACTACAGCCAATCAAATACTGCCCATGCCACACAAGCTTACTATCCGGCCAGGTCTCAACGAGGTGCTGATAAAACGCCAGGGCCTTTTCGTGCTGCCCAAGAAGCCGATAGCAATCCCCCGCCAGTTGACAGGCCTGGCTCGTTTTGCGAAAGTTCCCTGGCAGATTGACAATTGTCTCCCAACCCTCGGCAGATATTTGAAAATACTCCCGTGCCTGTTCACTTGAGCCTTTTCTTCTGAAATCAAGTGCCCTGTTGTAAAATTCGTCGGATATGCAATATACAACCTCAGCCAATCGGTTATGTCCTGCAAAATCAGCAATAA
>VRUF01000315.1 GCA_019456245.1 Planctomycetota bacterium
TCCCTTCGATATGCTTGACCCCTGTAGCCCCGGCGATACTCGTCGTAAACATACGATCCTTATACGAGTCTTTCGGAATCATAATACAGTTTGTGTTTACAAGGATCGCCCCGTTGAATTCGTCGAATTCGCTGCGCTGATTCTGCCAAGCCGTACCATAATTACCCACCAGATGCTTATACTTACGCAATTGGGGGTATCCATGTGCAGGAAGCATCTCACCGTGAGTATAGACATTTACGCCGGTACCTTCGGTCTGCTTTAACAACTCCTCCAGGCAAAGCAGATCGTGACCGGTAACCAGAATCCCCGGCCCTTCCTTCGTCCCCGTGGGAACACTAACCGGAGTAGGACTGCCGAACTTTTCCACATGAGCATCGTTAAGTATCTGCATTGCCCGAAGGTTCATTTCGCCGGCTTTTAATACCAGCGACAGGTAACGGTCCAGGTCAAAATCGACATTCGTAAGCGTAGCAAACATAGCCTCATGCATGAACGCATCGATTTCAGGATCTTTCGCACCAAGCGCTGCTGCATGATACGCATAAGCTGCAATACCCTTAAGCCCGAATACAAGAGTATCCTGAAGCGATTGAATGTCCTCGTTTTTTCCACAAACCCCAACTTTAGTACAGCCGCTTCCGCCAGCTGTCTGTTCACATTGATAGCAAAACATGTTTTCCCTTTCAATTATTCAGATAAGAATGTCGTATTGTTTTAAAATGAAATAAGTCTCGACCGAAAGGCCGAATCCTCATTTTTGATTTTTAATTTAATTCCTAATCATTATCAGCAGCATCTTAAAACGTTCCTCCGCAGTTACCGAATGCGGAACATCAGCTGGCATAATTATGATCTGGCCTGCCGAAACATCGTTATCGACGCCATCGATGGTTATCCGCCCCGTCCCGTCTATAACCTCAACAACAGCATCAAAAGGCGCGCGATGCTCGCTAAGCCTTTGCCCTTTATCGAAGGCAAAAAGCGTAAGCGTCCCGGCTTTCTTATCGAGAACTGTCTTACTCACGACCGAATCCTCTGCATATTCAACAAGAGATGAGAGATCATGCCCCTTGCCAACACAAGATTCAAGAACACTGCCTTTGCTGCCTTCTTCGCTCATAGATTCATCCTTTATTATTTCTTTTTCGCTTTTTTACACATCTTGTCCAGGGTAGCCTTCTTAAGATAACTTTCAATATGCTTTTGAAGCCCCTCAAGCACTTCGCTCGCCGGACAATCCGACTGTCTGTCACAACCCATACCTTCTGCAAGGCAGCGATTAACACTAACAGGCCCCTGCACTGCCACAATGATCTCAAGCAGATTTATCTTGCGGGGATTCCTACTTAGTGCGAACCCGCCTTTAGGCCCCATCGAGCTTTTAACAAGTCCGGCGCTGTTCAAACGCTGCATCAGCTTGCAAGCCAGTTGATAGGAAATATCTTCGCTATCAGCTATAGAACGAGTTGATACCGCAGCAGTACCAAAATTACACGCCAGATGAATCATAGCCCGTAAAGCATAATCTGTATTTCGTCGTACAATGTCCATTTAACTTGCCGTCCAAACATAACCAGAATTAAATTCTTATATAAGCACATAATAGTCCTACACATACAATGTTTCAAGAAAAAAATTCATTTTTCTTAAATTTTTTTATTCCTCGATTTTAATACCCCCATCCGGTTTAAGCAAAATATGCTTATTAAACCCTTTACAGGACACAAAACGATGCTCCTTCCCACCGCTTTTTACAACGATATCCTGCTTATCAATGACTATTTCTACCTCAGATTCTTCATTTCGGCTCCGAATTACATTTGCAAGCAGCAAAGCTTTCTCTACCCCATCGGCCCGGTGGAAATTTGCCGCCTCATCCGGCTGTGCAAGGCGTTGCCCCTCGTATATCGACTCATTAACCATCCTCCCAAGCCATCTTCGAACATCTTCTATAGATAAATCGCAGGTCGCATCGATCGAAACCGGGTTCCTCTCGACCGCCGCTTTCACAAAAGGTTCCCATTTGCAACTACCCATATCCCGCAAAGCATAAAACGCAAGATCCACCGTCTCGTTTTTGCCCCGCATACTCCTGAGGTATTCGATCACCTCGCCGTGACTTAGATCGTTAGAAAGCACAATGGGTTCGCTGTTATTAAAACTTTTATCCCCGCCCGGAAGCATCGGGTCGGTATGAAGAAACTCTCGCAAAGATGATACAAACTCATCGGCATCCGGCAAAACCCGCTTTAAATAATCACGCAGCTTATCGACACCATAACCGGCCGCGATATCCAAACCTTCATATTCGACAAAAGTCCTCAACTCCTCACAGCACATACGCTCAGAATATTTATAAAGCGAATAATCCTCGATAGCAACTTCATCCAAAAGCCTCTCGTATGTCTCATCGGCAATACGGAAATTACTGCCGTGTTCGTAACTGAAAAGTTTCTCTGCCTTTACAAATTTACTCTGTCCCCTGCGATGATGGCAAAACTGAAAATACTTCTGATACATCCCGCGGTCGCGAAGAAAATTGGCCA
>VRUF01000316.1:0-295 GCA_019456245.1 Planctomycetota bacterium
CAGAGTAAATAGAACTTGTATTTATGAAATGGATTAGGGAGGGAGAGACGAAGGAGTCCCTTTGTCTCAGATAGCAAATCGATTCTACGAGTTGACTTTGAATCAATTCACCTTCATTTTCGTATGAAGGATATACCTATCATTAATGCTATGTTTTAATCTCCGTTCCTCTAATTGGTCTTAAGAATGCGGTTGATATGAGGCCGAAAAAGGCGATCAAAGCACTGACCAGGAAAGCCATCTGATAACTGTTTATAACATCAAATAGATAACCGGCAAGAAGCGGACCAGTAGC
>VRUF01000316.1:305-2529 GCA_019456245.1 Planctomycetota bacterium
GGCCAAAGATAGCAGCAAACAGGTAAAGCATCCACGCCTCAGTGGCCTGTACCAGCCAGAACAAAGCCGCTGACATCAAGATGAAGCCGATAATAAAAGTCTGCCTATTCCCAATTTTATCAGCGGCAATGCCCATTACAATCCTGCCAACAATACTCACCCCGCCAATTGTAGCCAAAATGTTGGCAGCCTCGGTGGTTGAAATTCCCAGCTCAGTGGCATGCGGCGCAATATGTACCATTATGCTCAGCCTGCTGAATCCTAAAGAGAAGAATAAGGCGGAGACTAACCAGAATTGTCTGGTGCGAACTGCCTGCTTGAGAGAAAATCCCTCAGTCTTTAATTTCGACCTCGGTTCTCCTCCACTAGTCTCAGCGTAGGGTACCTGCCCCACTGCGGTCGGGTCACGCCTTAAAAACTGGGCAGCTGAGACTACAACTACGAAAGAAAGACCGCCCAGTATGAGGTAGGACGTGCGCCAATCATAAACAGAGATAAGCCGGCTAGCCACTGGCGGTGCAATCAATGTGCCAATGCCAATACCACTTAGAACGATACCCGTCATCATGCTTCTTCTCTTGACAAACCACCTGGCCACGGTTGTTACCAGCGGGACAACGGAGCCAGATATGCCGGTACCTAATATCACTCCGTAGAACAAATAAAACTGCCATAGAGTATTAGTCTGTGACATCAGCAAATAACCTAGCCCTAAAAGGAAGCCACAAATTGTCAATACCACTCGAGGACCGAACCTATCGGTAAGTCCTCCCATGACAATACCCAAAAAGCCTTGAGTAAACATGTTAAGTGAGATGGCGCCTGAGGTCATTGCTCTTGTCCAGCCGAACTCGTTTAGCATCGGTTTGAAAAAGACGCCGAAGGCAAATTGCAGGCCGAACACTGCTGCCATAATAAAGAAGGCAGCCACGACCACTATATAGCCATAGAAAAACCTTGGGTCAGCTCCGGGGGATTGCCGAACTGTCTGACTGGCTATAATAAACCTCTTCTAGGGAGCTTGTTTGAGGGGCCATTTTGTGAAAAGCATCTTTTGCTACTAGAAGCCAATTATAGCGGAACAAGGCCTTAACCTGGAAGTGCAAATCTGCATTGAAAAAATCCCCATCTTGTGTTAGCATCTGCTTGACAAACCTATTTTACTATGCTAATATATTGATGCAATTATGAAGAGGCAAGCTACATAAAGAAGGAAAGCGGGGATTGATATCCAAGCAAGCAGCTTGGTGATTCATCGCCAAGCTGCTCTTCTAATGTATCGCACTTTAACAATTGAATATGAGGACTAGTATCAAATCTGAAGCAGGTCAAGCGGTAAGGGCGCATGGTGGATGCCTTGGCATCAAGGGCCGATGAAGGACGTGGCAAGACTGCGAAAAGCCTCGGTGAGCTGTCTAGCAAGCCTAGCCGGGGATTTCCCAATAGGGCAACCTGCTCAGGCAAAACCTGAGCACCCCCAGCTGAACACATAGGCTGGGAGGAGGTAAGCAGGGGAAGTGAAACATCTCAGTACCCTGAGGAAAAGAGATTATTCCCTTAGTAGTGGCGAACGAAAGGGGAGAAGCCTAAACCCCGTAAGCTAAGTGGTCCCGGAGCCTAAGCTTACAGGGTGTTGAAAGGCAGGTAGGACCGAGTTCGGAGTAGGTCAAGGAGTTACAAACCAAACCCCAGTCAAAGGTCTCTGGAAAGAGTAACCATAGAGGGTGACAGTCCCGTAGATGAAAGGGGGAGGCTCCTTATCTGTCCTTGAGTACCACGGGACACGAGAAATCTTGTGGGAAGCCGCCTCGACCACGAGGCAAGGCTAAATACCCTAAACGACCGATAGTGAACCAGTACCGTGAGGGAAAGGTGAAAAGTACCCCGCAAGGGGAGTGAAATAGAACCTGAAACTGTGTGCTTACAAGCAGTCAGAGTCCTTCTTCGGAGGGATGATGGCGTGCCTATTGAAGAATGAGCCGGCGAGTTAATCTTTGTAGCTTGGTTAAGCAACTGGCGTTGCGGAGCCGCAGCGAAAGCGAGTCTTAATAGGGCGAATATGTTGCAGGGATTAGACACGAAACCGGGTGAGCTACCCATGGCCAGGGTGAAGCTTCGATAAAATCGGAGTGGAGGCCCGAACCTGTCAGTGATGCAAAACTGTAGGATGAGCTGTGGGTAGAGGTGAAATGCCAAACGAACCCGGGAATAGCTGGTTCTCCCC
>VRUF01000317.1 GCA_019456245.1 Planctomycetota bacterium
ATCATTGATCTGCTGGGTTATCTGGTCATAGTCCGTATCCGGAATATTGCCCCGCCAGAGGTTCCACTGCGGTTGCCGTCGGCGCGGAATACCTTGGATTGGGTTAGGGTTGTCTATACTGTATAGCATTTCAATTCTCCCGTAAACTTAACGTAATTGGGTTATGTCTCGCTATTGAATTGTTCTCTATAAACTTCTTTGCTCGCTTTTAACCATTCCTCAAGCCATCGAGTGCTTTCCTCTTCTGATAACTTTGCACCAAAGCTACCGCAATGAGACAATATCTTATCCCCCTCTAAGCTGAAATTATTGTCTTTTTCTGAACCCTCCTCTGTCGGAAACCATTCATTGAACTCCGGATTATATTCATAATCACTCAGTGGATCAGAATCAATTTTTTTGACTTTTCCGTCCCAATCTCTTTCAACATTAAACCTGTACCCCATGTCATTTAATTTCTTCCTGATACCATATTTCCAACTGTCCGGGTGTTCTTTTGACATCGTTTTCTCCTTTTTAATTATTTTGTCTAACATCCATTTTTCCGGTGACGGCGGCTGCGATCAGGGCCGTGCGTTTTTCAGTCAGTTTTTTGACCAATTGCTGATTTTTCTTGATGAGTGTGTCGATCTTCGCCGTTTCTTTGAATAGAAAATCAGTTATCCCTTTTTGTTCTGATTCGGATGGGAGCCAAGCGGGCAATGTTGCCATCCTGGTCGGATTGATCGCGGGATAAGCCACGCCATCGGAATTAGCAACGACTCTTTCAATAAATTGTTTTGATAAAATCAGAAAAAAGAGATATTCAGGAGTAACACCTTCGCAAGCAGTCAGCACAGCAAATCCCGTTGAGACTATGAGATTCTCCGGTGGATTGCTAACAAAGGCAACCGCTTTCAGATAAGTTCGCACGGTGGATATGATAGTGTCTTTGCTTTTAACAATCCTGCGCGCCCGACTGGGGGCTTCAAAAAAATAAAGTTTTTCTGTACCGATAACGCAACCTGATGAATTAACATTACCAATATCAAGGTACTCAATCAAATAATCGTCAGGAGTATTATCCGGCAGTTTATCAGTATTGATTAAGCATACATTCTTTAACCTTTTGACTTCCCAGCGTTTTGGCACATCTCCCAGCCAGTCGATGCCGGAGGGTTTGTATTCGGCGTTCGGTTTTAAACCCTTAGTGACGGCGTGGCTGATGAGGGCGGTGCGTTTTTCCTGCAAAAGCTTGATCTGCTTTTCGGTTTTTTTGATGAGTGTGTCAAAGCTGGCCATCTGTTCGTCAAGAAAATCGGCGATGATGCGTTGTTCACCTAATGATGGAACAGGTATTTTAATGCGTTTCAGATCATCTTGACTAAGATTCGGTTGGCCGCCTCCGGCAGAAAGAGCGATTAACGTGGGACGCCGCATTTGCAACCAATAATATACAAACTCTGTGACAAATACTTTTGGATCAACAAATGCGCAACATGCTTGATTGACAGTAGCTTTAACTCCGAGGATTCCCAAGCGGCCAATAGTTGCCCCGTACATTGCAAATAAAAGCGTTCCGACTGGGTATACTTTTAAAGAGGAATAATTTCGTAATGCCTCTTCTGTTAATTTTGAATTTGTGTCATGGATTATTGTTTCTCGAAGCTCTGATGTGGTAACCCAATTAATATCGCCATCATAGTAACATAAATCATCGCTCTTTGGCGTTGATCCACTCCCAATAAAACTATATCCATGTGTAACTTTCCATGCTTCCCAATGCTTGGGCACATCTCCCAGCCAGTCGATGCCGGAGGGTTTGTATTCGGGGTAAGCTGTGTAGTCTTTCATAAGACACATGTTTTTTATCGCATCCATTATGCCGTAACCTCGCTGAGCAGGTCCAGTATTTCGTTTTCCAGTCCCTTGATGTCAACATCGATCTCGGCCAGCAGACGCGGGGGCTGGTAAATATAGAAATACCGGTTCAAGTTGATCTCATAACCGACCCTGCCAATTTTGCCATCTTTTTCGTCGCAGACGGTATCATTGATCCATGCATCGGGCACATGCGGGGTTACCTCTTTGGTAAAGTATTCGTTAATGTCCTGATGGTACGGGATATGTTCATAGTCCCGCAGTTCGGCATCCGACTCGGGATTGCCCTTGTCGTCATAACAGATTTCAGCGGACTGATCCCGCTGGCCCAGGGCAACCAGAACGGCTTTTTTGACGCCCTTAGTGAGTTTCAGGTCAGCGGCTTTGAGGCCCTTGTCAAGGTCTTTGACAAAGACGCTACGGTCTTTGTAGAGTTTGCCGCTGTCTATGCCGGACAGTACAATAAGAATAGCCTGCTGGAGAGCACGGCCTTTTTCTTCCTGCTCTGCCTTTTGTTTTTTGTCCTTTTTCTTACTGACGGCCAGATTTTTGAAGGCGGTCTGGGTCTTAATCTGTTCAGTGCGTTCGCTGTTGGTCTGGAAGTTCAAT
>VRUF01000049.1:0-9226 GCA_019456245.1 Planctomycetota bacterium
GCAAGCTCAAACTGGCTGATGGCCAGTTTGTAATGTTTAATGATTAATGTTTAATGATTAATGATTAATGATTAATGTCTAATGAAGGATACGGCCTTTCCGCCGTCGCTAAAGCTATGGCGGACAGGTCGGCCGAAGCATTTTTATTAAAAAATATATCGGACAGTTGTATTACGGATTTATTTGTGGGCGATAATCAAAAAGGAAAACTTGTTATTATCAGCGGGCCTTCCGGTGTCGGAAAGACTACCATCTGCGCCGAGATCGTCAAAAAAACGGACGCATTTTTGAGCATCTCAACGACCACAAGGGAAAAAGGCGAAGGCGAGATCGAAGGAGAGACCTACCGCTTTATATCCAAAGAAGATTTCGAGCAGAAGATCAAAGAGGAATATTTCCTGGAATACGCCAACGTATTTGAAAACTACTACGGCACTGCATGGCAGCCGGTGGAAGATGCCATCGAAAGCGGTCAGACAGTCATCCTCGAAATAGATGTTCAGGGAGCACTGACCGTTAAAAAAGTTTTCGATGACGCGGAAATGATCTTTGTTCTGCCGCCGCACAAAACGGACCTCGAAAAACGAATGGGTTCAAGAGCAAGAGGCGAATCGCCGCAATCGGCTCAGATAAGGCTCGATTCGGCAAGTCAGGAAACCGCGAAAGCATGGCAATACTACGACCACATGGTAATAAACGATGACCTGGAACAGGCCATCAACGAAATAATGAAAATAATTAACTCAAACTGACCGATTGGCCAGTTTGTGAGCTTTTAGTTGTTAGTTTTTAGTTAAGGATACGGCCTTTCCGCCGTCGCTAAAGCTATGGCGAGACAGGATGGCCGAGACTGAGTAATAAAAAAAATCCTGGAAGCAGGGTCAAAGCTTTAATTTTAACCTGAAACACTGTAAGGAATGGAGCGCAAGATGATAGAAGATTTGAAAAACAACGTTATCGTAAATAAGGTCGGAGGACGGTTTAAGCTCTCGGCACTTATACAGAAAAGAATGGTCGAGCTTACGCAGGGGGCAAGGCCGCTGATCGAGAACACCGAAGGAAAAACGATGATGGAGATCGTCGTCGAAGAGATCAAGCTGGACAAGATCGAGATCGACACGTCCAAGCCCGAACCGGAGAAACCGCCAGCCCTTTAAATGTCTAATGATTAATGTTAAATGTCTAATGTGGGGTAAGTTGTGAACCGGGAAAACGATATTCTTAAAGATGTTAAGATACTCCTGGTGGTTACAGGGGGGATCGCGGCATACAAATCCGCGGACCTGGCGAGCAAACTTACCGCGCGCGCGGCGTCGGTCGATTGCATCCTCACAAAACACGCTTCCAAACTTATCAAGCCGATAACTTTTCAGACGGTAACCTCACGGCCGGTTTATACCAGCATGTGGAAACCGATCGCCGCTTCAGAGTTTAAGATCGATCACATCAACCTGGCAGAATCGGCGGACATCGTTGTGGTAGCGCCGGCTACGGCGAATATCATCGCGAAAATGGCAAACGGTATCTGCGACGACATGGCAAGCACAACACTATGCGCAGTCTGGGCAAAACCGATATTGATGGCACCGGCAATGAACTCGAATATGTACGCAAACCCGGCGGTGCAGAAAAATATCGATACTTTGAAAAGTATGAACGTAACGATGATCGGACCGGAAACCGGGAGACTGGCCTGCGGAACAGAAGGGCCGGGAAGAATGACGGAACCTGCCGATATAATAATCGCTATCGAAAAAATTGCTGCAAGCCTGAAATAATGAATATCCTCATCACAGCCGGCGGTACGCGGGAATACATTGACCCGGTTCGCTTTATTACTAACGCAAGCTCGGGGAAAATGGGTTATGCTCTCGCACGGGCAGCAATCAGGGCAGGGCACAAAGTAATACTTATCACCGCACCGACAAAGCTTAGAAAACCAACTGAGGCAAAAATAGTAGAAGTAAAAACCTCCGCCCAGATGTTTGACGCGGTAAAGAAACATTTTCCAAAATCAAAATGCCTCATAATGGCAGCGGCTGTGTCGGACTACAAACCGGCGAAACAATCAAAAACAAAAATCAAAAAAACCGCCGCGGAATTGATCATAAAATTGAAACCAACGCAGGACATACTGAAATGGGCAGGGGGGCATAAGAAGAAAAATCAGGTCTTAGTAGGGTTTGCGTTAGAAGACAAAGACCTGAAAACAAATTCCGAAATAAAACTGCGTAACAAAAAACTGGATATGGTAATAGCAAACCAGCCAACAGCAATAGAGGCAAACAAATCAACGGTTCACATCAAGACCAAAGACACCGGCTGGGTAACTTTGTCAAACAAATCGAAAGCAATGACAGCAAAAAAGATCATCCAGCTGGCAGAAAAGCTTTAGCATGTCATTATCTTTTCAAGTGCCAGTCAATGCCTTCAATGCCCATCCAGCCTTCCTCCCTTGGCATATATTTAAACGGCAAAACCCCTGTCATCTCATGTCCGTCTTGCAGTTTTATTGTATAAGGGATTGCAGGAAGTTCATTGCGGTTTTTAAATACTTGGCCAAATGTAACGGACTTAATAGGGTTGTCTTTGAAAGTTTCACAAATCCATTGTACCCATCCGGAGAAATCCGTGTGAACCTGATAGCTTCCACCGCCAGCAAGGAACTTCTGCCAATCTCTTCCGCTACGGTGATGTTCATAATCAGCATTTCGTATAGTATCAATTAATTGCTTTGCAACGCCTTTTATCATCTCGGTATCTTTAAAAGCAATCTCGTGATTTTTCTTTCTGTAATTGTCTTCCCAATCATCCCCAAGCTTCCACGCATCTATAGGCCCTAATTCGTTCCTCCATTTTCTCGGTTTACCCCAACTATTCTTCATCCAATCTACGATGTTCTTTTTGCCCAACATTTCTTTCAAGCTTTTGTTGTGCATCAGCTGTACCCGCCGATCCATTTCCCTGACAAACTCATCTGTATAAAAGCTGTCGATCAACGGAGAAAATATCTCATCTTCCAACGGTCCAAGATATAAATACCCATTAAATCCATCTCTAAACTTGCTCCAGACTTGCATGTCCGGTTGTCCGTCATAGGTCAGTTCGCCAAATGGCCCCTCCTTAAGACTAAAAGCAATTGGTTTTTTGCCACAAGCTTCAAAAGCAGAATCAAACAAACCAAGTTGAAGTCTGCCATCAACACGACCGTTATTTGTCATAACGCAACGGTGCTGCATGATAGCATATACATCTTCACCGAGAGCTTGCCGCAAATGCCATCCCGCAGTTTTTTGCGGAGTATCACCAAAGTAAGATATATTAAAATTTAACGCGGTATGACCGACACCGACAAGAAAAAGTCTATTTCGTTTTTCATCGGGATGCTTGTTAATATCCTCTAGTAAATTCTTCGCCATATATTTATCACGATCAACACCATATCGCCGCCAATCTTCTCTTTTCTTAATTTTCTCCCACGGCCTCTCCATGTCAACTAAAACGATTCGAAGTCTGTCTTTGGGTTTAAGGTTTTGATTTGTTTTCCAGACCGTGGTAAAGAAATCAAGCATTGCCTGATCTGGCCAGCCCATCCAGAAGAAACTTCGCAGTACGTCGATAATCAACTCTTCGTCACATTTGTCACTGGCTAGGAATTTATCTACCAGCGGCTGTTTGTCGGATGGAAGTTCCAGGTATATCGTACCGGCATGCTTTGAGAATCTTTCGTTGGCTACTAGAGAGGAGTTAAAATCCCAATATAAAGGTCGATGGTGAACCTCGCCAATAATCAAAACTTTATTCTCTGCAAGAGCATTTAATGCAAAAGTCATTGGGTTCTGGCCGTCTGCTATTAAAAAATTTATAAAAGGTTTTAGATGCGCCTCAGGATCATCGACTCTTGGCCTTTTGGGCTTTTTAATGCGTCGACTACATAGTTTACCAAAATGCAACCGAGATTCCTCAACGCTTTCAAAAACAGAATTGCCTGCATTCTTCCATTTACCGTCCTTTAGCTCAAAAGATCGATAATCAAATTCCGTTTTCAATAGATGTGGAACCTTGGCAACTACTCCGGCATATTCCCCTTGAAAGAGGCTCACCTCGACAATGTTTGCTTTCAGAAATTTGTTGGCAGCTTTTTTAGAAACCTTTCGTTTCTTAGGTTTTTTAGGAAGTCCTTTTGCCAACCTCTTTACAGTTACTCGCCGCCAGAATCCCTGGTCTCCAGTTGCACGTAATCGATTTATTGTCGCATAGGCATTTTCAGGAGTGGAAAAATTTTCCTCTACCGGAAAATCGGACACTTTTTTGCCAACTTCATACACCTTCACTAAATTAGTTTTTTCATCATAAGCTGAGAAAGCACTTTGGGTACTTACAAGCAAAGTAAGCCCGATTAAGATACAATTAATTAAGTTTTTCATATGATCCTCTTTTCGAAATTACATTAAGCCAAACTGCTTAAAAAGGTTTGCTGGACCGTCGGATGCACCGAATATCCATCCCAATCCGATAGCCACTAATATTAAGAGCCAACCTGCCACTATCGCGGTCAATGCAAGTTTTTTCTTGTTAACCTTATCAAGGAATGGCTTAAAAATAAATTTAAAGAACTTGTCAAAAGCTATTGAAATTCCACTCAAAATAATCCACCAGATTCCCAATACAAACAATATTATCACCCATGTCCACCACCAGTAATCAAGGCTTTCCTTTATATCATCATAATTCTTAATAATTTCCCGTTCAAATCCGTCGGCCAGCCCCACCAAACCAAACGCAGGACCTGCAAGCAGGAAAAGTCCCAATATCGCATAGATTAAAATCAGCACTGGATATAACAGCACCTTCCGGCCTTTCAGTTGGTCCAAGTCATCGGTCATCGAAAGGGCTCCCCTGGCAACTATAAAGCTTAGAGGGATAAAAATGAACATGCCAATTCTTAGCTGAAAAAATGCCAGCACGAATAAGCCGAAAGAAATATATGCTAATCGCCAATCGTCAGGCCCGGATGAAATCCTCATCAATACCTTCCGCCACCATGATATTTCGCCGTCAGGTACCCACTGTTCGGGAGAACCAAGCCGGTCCAATACTTCCGCAACAGTTTCATACTCCACAGGCTCATCGGCACTGTCAAGATCCCGCTCGATATGCTCACATATATCACGCTCTATTTCATCGGCATCAAGCGAGTTGGCCCAGCGCAAACGCGCGCGAACTTTTTGCAGATACGCATTAAGACATTCTCTTGCACTAATACTTAACTCTTTCATTTTTTGTGCTCCTTAATAATAGAATCGGTACCGTCTTTGATGACCTGCCAATAGCTGTTCATTTCATCGAGCATTTCTTCGCCGTCTTTGGTAAGCTCGTAATATTTCCTCGCCGGCCCTTCGCTCGATTCGCGGATCGTCGTCTTGACAAACCCTTCACGTTTCAGGCGGCTTAGGATGGGGTATATCGTTCCTTCGCTGATGACCAGGCCTTCGATGCCGCGAAGCGTTCGCACAATGTCATAGCCGTAGAGGCTTGTGCCGCGGATCGCATTTAGAATGCAAAACTCCAGCATCCCCTTGCGAAGCTGAGTGGACCACTATATAGCATTACAAGGTACCTGTCAATGCCATTTATCAAAATAAATAAAAAAGTTTCCTCGGGCGTAACCGCTGTATTAACAAGCACTTAACGCGATGTTTATCAGATTGGCCGCATCAAATTTGAAAACATTTATCAAAACAGCTCTATTCGTTATTCATTTGATACGGATATTCGGAGCAATTTTTCGATGCTTCTAATGTCACTTTTTTGCAGAACGCGCTCGGCAAGCTCTCTGGCTTCCATGATATCTATCTCGCCGACGGCCCGCTGGATTCGTGCAATGTAACCTGCTTCTACGCTTAATGTTCTTATTCCGACGCCGAGCAAAAACGCCAGGTAATGCTCGTCATGGGCCATGTCTCCGCAGACCGAAATTGGTTTGCCGAATTTTTCCGCAGCGGTGACTACCCTGGCGATGCCGCGGAGTACGGAGGGATGGCAGGGTATGTAAAAACCGGCGACATTTTCGTTTGTTCTGTCGACACCGAGCATGAACTGTATAAAATCGTTCGTTCCGATGGAGAAGAAATCGACCTGTTCGGCGAATTCGTCGGCAAGGGCAACCACCGAAGGCAGCTCGACCATCATTCCGATCTTCGGCTTGTCATTATGCTTTACGCCTTCACGGTTCAACTCATCCGAACATAACCGGACGATCTCCTTCGCCTCGCCAAATTCTTCGAGCGCCGAAACCATCGGAAACATTATCCCGATATCTGCGCCGAGACCGGCACGCAATATCGCACGAAGCTGGGTCTGAAAAACTTCCCTGTTGCCCAGTGAAAACCGAATGCTCCGCATACCCATGCCGGGGTTCTGCTCGTGAGCACCCTTATAATAGGAGAGCACCTTGTCGCCGCCAATGTCCAGCGTACGAAAAACAACCTCCTTGCCGTCCATCGACTCGATAAGTTTGCGATAGGTGGCATACTGTTCCTGCTCAGAAGGAAAATCCTGCCGAATAATAAAAGGAAACTCCGTGCGGTAAAGGCCTACGCCCTTACATTTCATCTCGCAAGCCAGTTTAAGGTCGCTTAGCAGATTGATATTGGCGGCAAGGTCCACACGAACATTGTCACGCGTATAACTTTCTTCGGTAACGTGCTGAATATCCTCCTGCCTCGCCGTCTGTCGCGCTTCGTTTCGCTTGATAAAACTTTTCACAATCTCATCGGAAGGCGAAACATAAACATTGCCAAGCTCGGCATCGATCAGTACCGTGGTGCCGTTTTCAACCCCGAGCAGCTTAGGCTCATTGGCGATAACGATCGGTATCTCCAGGGATCTGGCAAGTATGGAAAGGTGGCTCGTCACACCGCCGCTTACCAGGACTATACCCTCGACACCCTCGGAACTCATCCGCAAAAGGTCGGACGGAAACAACTCGCGCGCAACCACGACGCCGCCGGCATATTCGATCGTATCTTCACGTCGTCCCGTAAGATTGCCGATCAACCTGAGGACGAGATCCTCGACATCCTGGACCTTCTCGCGAACATAAGCATGATCGGAGCCGGAGAAAATATCGATGTAAGACTTTGCTATATCGAGTATGGCGTCGGCGGCATTCATTCCGTTCTCAATGTGGGCGGCCATGGCGCCTACAAACTCCTTGTCCTTGAGTATCATAAGGTGCGAAGCGAATATCAAGGATGCCGCGTCGCTAAGCTTCCGCTCGACCCGGCTTTGCAACTCCTGAAGCTGAACCTGGGTAGTAACAACGGCCCGCTCGAAATCCTCACGTCCGTAAGAACCGGCAAAACGCCTTTTCAAAAGACGCGAAAAACTCTTGTCACTGTCCGCGATCACCGCCTCGCCAAAGGCAAAGCCTTCGCTGGCAACATTACCGCGAACAAATAAAAGCTCGTCGGCGACCGCTGCCGGCTCGGGGTTTTTCTCAACAGGGGCATGCATCGCCATTACAAACTTGGCATTCTCGATAACGTTGGCGAGCTGCGAGGCAACCGCCTTGCATGCCAGTATGTCCTCTTCGATAAAACGCTTCTTCTTTTTTCGCCGAAGAACGAGTACGCCGATGCGGTTTATCCCGCGAGAGATCGGAACGGCAAGAAAATTATCATACTGCTCTTCGCCGGTCCCGATAAAAAGTTTGTAATCCGGATGCTTGCTGGCCTGGGAAACAACGATAGGACGAAGCTCCTTGAGAGTCTTGCCGGCAAGGCCTTCGCCAAGGCGCATCTTGACATGACCGATAGTATCTTCGCTAAGACCCTTGGTCGCGCGAACAACAAGCTCGTCGGAATCCTCATCGTAAAGCCAGATCGTACAAACATCGGCACGGATGTGCTCGGCGACAAGCTCTACGATCTCATGAAGAATATTCTCAACGCTTGCGCTGTCACGGAAAAGGTGATTCAACTCACCAATATCACAAAGCAGTTTAATCTGATCCATTTAAAAATATCCCGAAAAAATGTTAGCTTTATATCCTCTCAATCCGCCGGTTACGCCAGTAGAGCATTATGTCGGCGAAAACCATTACGGCGTTTATCGCGTAAAGCCATGTAACCACATCGAGGTTATGCGTGACTTTATGGGCGATCCCTGCGAGGTACCCGACGAAAATCACCACGAGAAATACGATGCTCTTTCCCGCCGTTGTTCGCGAGACATACGAACGATAAATGCTCGCAGGCCAGGCAGCGCCGAAACAAACCAGCATAACAGCTTCGAATATACTCATGGCATCAACCCACGATACCCAAATCGTCTTTGGTCATTATGCTGTCGAAGGCAAAGCCGGCTTCGGTTATGTTTTCACGTGCGCCTTGTTTGCGGTCTATTACGCATACTATCTCTTTAACTTTAGCGCCTGCATCGGTAACGATCTTTGCCGCTTCGATGACCTGTCCGCCGGTTGTTGCAATGTCTTCAACGATAAGGACGACGTCGCCGGCTTTTAGAACACCTTCGACCATCTTGCCGGTGCCGTAACCTTTTTTGCTGTTGCGGACGATGATCCAGTTTTTCTCGGCAGCCATCGCGGTAGCCGCTGCCAGGGCAACCCCGCCGAGTTCTGCGCCTGCGATCAAAGTAACATCATCGGTAACATGCTTTGCGAATGTTTCGCCAAGAGCACGCAAAATATCCGGGCAGGTCTCGAACAAATACTTGTCCATGTAGTACTTGCTTTTCTTGCCGCTTCGCAAAGTGAAATCGCCCTCAAGATAACTGGTTTCCTTAACCCGACTGATCAATTCATCACGTGTCATAATAATATTCATTCCTTTTTCTTAAACTTTCAGATCTACTGTTTTTGTTAGCTGTTTTCTGTATTTTCTGCGTACGGGTGTTACTTCTTCTGCAACGAATTCGTCTACCTGCTCGGGTGCGCGGCCTACGTAGCTCTTTGCGTTCAGCACCTTGCCGAAGTTGACTTTTGCAAACGCCTTGTCGCCTTTGAGCCTTTCGATCAGGTCGTTATTCAGGCCCTTTTGTTTTACCTGTTCCGCTGCCTGGTGGGAGTATACGCGTATCAGTTCGTGCAACTGCTGGCGGTTGCCGCCGGCCTGGACGCCGGCCATCATTATATTTTCCGTTGCCATAAACGGCAGTTCGGAATTAACTCGTGCGGCAACGACCTTGGGGTAGACGACGAGGC
>VRUF01000049.1:9236-10871 GCA_019456245.1 Planctomycetota bacterium
TATTCCGTCGACGGCGAGGAATGATTCTGCGAGGACCATGCGTCTGTTTGCTGAATCGTCCAGTGTTCGCTCGAACCATTGTTCGGAGGCTGTCATCGGCGGGCTTGTTGCAAGGGATAAAACAAACCTTGCCAAACCTGTTACACGTTCGCTTCGCATCGGGTTTCGCTTGTACGCCATCGCCGATGAGCCGATCTGAGATTTTTCGAAGGGTTCTTCCATTTCTTTTAAATTCGCGAGCAACCGAATATCGTTGCAAATCTTATGCGCCGATTGAGCAACACCTGCCAGTGCATTGACTACCTGCGTATCGGTCTTTCGCTGGTAGGTCTGGCCGGTAACCGTACAGCGATTCTTAAACCCGAACGCCCTGGATACCATCGCGTCGAGGCGCTTAACCTTATTATGGTTGCCTCCGAACAACTCCAGGAAAGATGCCTGCGTGCCGGTGGTACCCTTTACGCCGCGAAAAGCCATGTTTTCGATGCGGTGTTCGATCTCCTTAAGGTCCAGTGCGAACTCATAGGCCCACAGGCAGGCCCGCTTGCCAACGGTTGTCAACTGGGCAGGCTGATAATGAGTAAACCCGAGCGCGGGCATTTTCTTGTATATTTTCGCAAACTTGCCAAGCCGGTCGATCACGCACGCAACCTTGCCGGCGATCATCTCCAGACCTTCACGCATAATGATGAGGTCTGCGTTGTCGCCTACGTAGCAACTGGTCGCGCCAAGATGAATGATCGGCGCAGCCTTCGGTGCTGCATCGCCAAAGGTGTGCACATGCGCCATCACGTCATGGCGGAATTTCTTTTCGTAGCGCCCGGCTCTCTTTAGATCGATGTCGCCGAGGTGCTTTTGCATCTCGTTGATCTGGGTCTGCTTGATGTCGAGGCCAAGCTTCTTTTCAGCACGAGCAAGTTCAAGCCACAGCCTGCGCCACGTACCGAATTTTTTCAAATTACCAAACAACTCGCTCATCTCACGAGAAGCATTCCGCTCAACCAGCGGACTAACATAAACACGACCATCATTACTCATCTCAATCACCTTTCTACTAATTAGCCGTTAGCCATTAGCTTTAAAACTAAGCGATCATATCGTCTCTGATTTTTAAAAGTTCTTCGATCTCACTGATTATCTCATCTTCCAGCACAACATCGCCGGCTTTTACTGTTTCTCGTATCTGGCCGGGGCGGCGTGCTCCTACTATTGCTGATGTTACTTCTTTACGCCGGTTTACCCATGCTATTGCTATCTGGGCCAATGTTATGCCGCATTTTTCGGCGATCGGTTTTAGCTGTTCAACAAAATCGAGATTTGCACTTAGCCCTGGTTCGTTGAAGTCCGGTACTCGCCTGCGATGATCGTCTTCGGCAAGCTGTTCGATTTTCTCGGCGGTGAACTTACCCGTCAAAAGTCCGCGGTGCATCGGGCTGTATGCGACGACGCCCATATCGTGTTCGGCGCAATATCCCAATAGCTCGTCTTCGATATCGCGCCGCAGCATGCTGTAGGGCGGCTGAAGCGAAGCAGGTTTTTCGATTTGCGAAATGCGATCAAACTGGGCGACAGTATAATTCGACACTCCGATATATCGCACCTTGCCCTCATCCCGAAGCTGAACCATCGCCTCCC
>VRUF01000049.1:10881-11410 GCA_019456245.1 Planctomycetota bacterium
CGCCTCCCATGCCTCCTCGATCTGCTCATCCGGCTCAGGCCTGTGCATCTGGTAAAGGTCTATCACTTCGACGTCTAATCTGCGGAGGCTGTCTTCGCACTCTCGCAGGATGCTGTTGCGATCCAGGCAAACCACCTTTCGCCGTTTATCGTCCCACAATATCCCGCACTTGGTCGCAATGATCGGCTTTTCGCCAAGTTCCTTCAGGGCCAGACCGACAACGACTTCCGAATGGCCGCAGCCATAGGCCGGGGCGGTATCGAACCAGTTTATCCCTTCCTCAAACGCGGCGATCATCGTGGCGACCGAATCGGCATCGTCCTGCAGCCCCCATCCAAACTCCCACGGCCCGCCAATGGCCCACGTCCCAAGCCCGATGACCGTAAGCTCAAGGTCGGTCTTTCCAAGCATTCGTTTTTGCATAATTCCATCCCAAAAAACGTACATTCACCCAAGAAAAATACACAGAAACAAAGGATAACCTCCAATACCTCCATTTTCAACGTTTTTTCACAAAGTCCGCTCTCAG
>VRUF01000049.1:11420-14613 GCA_019456245.1 Planctomycetota bacterium
GGGGCATTAGGGGTGAAAAAAGGCCGCCTGCGATTGAGTTTCGCAGGCAGCCTTGATTTTGATCGGGGGGTTTTCTCTAGTTGGCACCAATAACAGTAACGACCGGCGGCGTCAGATTGGCCTGCTGCTTTTCCAGTTCCTCAACCTTATACTCCGCATCCGCCAAGGCCGTTTTCGCCACTTTGATCGCAGAACGCTTTGACTCGTACTTTGACGCCGCTGCCAACATAGCGTCCACCTCGTTAAGCTGTTTTTTAACAACAGCGTACATAGCCTTTCTAACAGAAACATCAACTGCTATGTCACCCAATTTGTCATTCAACTCGCGGAGTTTATCGCCGCCAGCTTCTTTACCAACCTCTTGGCGCCTTTTTGCATAATCTATCTTTGCCTTGGCAAGATCTTCCTTGGCCTTATTAATGTCAGCCTGATTGGGTTTTGGTTGGGCATTGCTCATACTGCTAACGTAATCAAGATCACGAAAACGCTTATCACGCAGTTTAACAATCTCACGAAGCTGATCGGTAATTTCATCAGTTTTAACCCTTAATTTCATATCATAGCTTACCGTGTTAATTTGTTTGATGATCGCTAAGTGATAAGCTTCCTGCTCGGCAATCTCAAGTTCATAATTTGCTTTGTCCCGTACAAGATTATTTCTTATTAGCTGAAAATCGCCAAACAATTCTACAGCAGGAACCGGTGCAGGGAGTTGTTCACGGGTCGCTATGATCAGGATACCGCCTTCTATCGCATATCCAACTTTCGCCGAATTTCCGCCAACGGACTTAAGCACCAGGTTAAGTGCCGTACCAAGACGCACTGCGGACATATTACCCCCATCGATGCCGACAGGCTCTTCTTTTTCGATAAAAGCATTTTCAGAAAGGTCTTTCCACATGACCGCGATCGGCAGGGCAGGTTTAATACTCTTGCTTAATATATCAAGAGCTTCGTAAATGGCCATATCATCATCAAGCGTCGAAAGATCGACTACCATATCAAGCTGTTTTTCAATTGTCTCAGAAACAGGCGAAACACCCGTAACTTTTTCAAATTCAAGCTTTGCATCATTAAGTTCTTCTCTGGCAGATTGAACCGGTGCTAGTAATAAATTGCGTTGGTTGTTATAAGTCTCGTTGAGACTGCTTTCCATATTTTTGATCACAGCCGCCAGAAACTCCTCTGCGAGAGGTTTGATCTCTGGGTCATTGTCAGGAAGCTTAACTTTCAATTCAAACGTATATTCATTCTGACCCTTAACTAATGTTTGTATGATAATATAACCGCCTATATCTTTACCCGTGACTTTTAATACATCCCGTCCAGCCTTGCCTGCGACGGCGGAACTGCTTATTAAGCCCTGAAAAGCTGCAGCATGTATATCAGAGTTTCCTTTGAAATTAACGATACAGCTTGCCTGATAAGTATTTGACAGTTCTTTAGAGGAGTCAAAAATTTTTGACGTTTCTTTGGAATCGAAAATTTTTGATGGTTCTTTGGCTTTATCCGCGAGAGCCGGATAGGTTAGACATACTGCCAACAGTAATACAACTAAACATTTTGTAATTCGCATTGAACTTCTCCTTTATGGTATTAGATTTACGCTTCATTTTTTTCTTGTTCTCTATCTCAAACAATCTGCTTCGTGCAACCTCGGCCCACTTATTGGCGGGAAAGAATTCGATCGCACGTTTATATGATTCAATCGCCGCATTTATGAGGTTATGGTCGCGATACATACGGTCCCCCTGGTAAACGATGATAAAGGCGGCCCTGTCAACCTGCCGCTGGACATCTTCGATAGGATCGCTGATGCTCGCCAGCTCGGCTTCGAGTTTTGCAAGGGTCGCATTACTCTTTTCTTCGTCAATAGCCCTACGGACTGCGATCTGCATAGAATCGACCTCGCTCTGCAATCGGCGGACCTCGGCCTGGAGCTGTTCGATATTTTCGCCCTTTACATAAAGATCGCCATCAACGGCTCTATGCCTTCCGGTATTTAAAATGCCAACACAAACGATCAAAACCGCTGCGGCAGAGGCGGCAAAACGCAGATACAAATTCCTCCGACGCCGCCGAACCCTGCTGCGAACAAAACCTGCGATAACCGAAGCGTCTGGAGCAATATAATCACCGGAAAACCGGTCGGCTTGCTGAAGGATATTTTTTAGTTTTTCTTCTTCCACTGTCATCTATTCCATTAACTTTGCAAGATCTTCTTTAAGCAACCCTCTTGCGCGACTTAAGCGAACGTGCAAGGCGTTTTCCTTTATCCGCAAAATGCTGCATATCTCACTCATCGAAAGCTCCTGAAGGTACCGCAAAACCACCGGCTCGCGATATTTAACCGGCAAAGACTTAACAGCCAACCGAACCTGATCAAAAGTCTCGCGATCCATCAACTGCTTATCCGAACTATTTGCAGGCTCAAGATGTGTCGTTTCGGACCTGGTCAAAAGAAGCTTTGCCCGTATTGTTCGCTTGCGTTGATGAGTGCGGCATTTGTTCACTGTTATTCTAAAGAGCCATGTCTGAAGGCTGCTGTCATGACGAAACTTCCTCAAGGCAAGAAAGGCCGACAGAAAAACATCCTGAATAACATCGTCAACATTCCCACTGAAGCTAAGCAGCCGATTCGCCAAAGCAGCAACATCTTCCGAGTATTTCTCAACGATTCTGTCAAAGGCCGATTTATCGCCCTGGTTAAATCGCTCAACCAGCCGTTTATCGTCCGTCATATCATTTTCCGCTGCAGCAGGGTTTAACTGGTCTTTCAAATAGTTTTCGCCCGAAACCAACATATTAGACCACCCAGCCGGAAAAATCTTACAGAAAATCACAAAAAACACCGAAAAACAGCTTCGCCGAAGGCGATTCCACAACTAAGAACTAAAAACTAAGAACTAAGAACTGTCGCGAAGTGACCGCTCAACTTGACTAAAAATCCCGAATCTGCTATTATAAATGCAGATGAACACTAAACAAAAACATCGCGGGGGCTTATATATTTTCCTGCTTCTTTTGATGCTCCCTTTCGCAGTAAACGTTCTGGCTGCGCGCCCGAAAAAACGCACCCCGCCGCCCAACGTCCGGTTCGAGCGTCTCAAATCCGGTATTTGCCGGTTCAGGCTTCAGGGCATCGAGCTGACAAACCCCGTCAAAAACGCCATCGTCTTCGGCATCACTAAGA
>VRUF01000050.1 GCA_019456245.1 Planctomycetota bacterium
AATGGTTTACCAGCCGGTCAATATTCCGGACAGATCACTATTGCTGATCCGCAATCGATCAACAGTCCAAAGGTTGTTGATGTAAGTTTGACCATCGTCGGACCATCGCTTGGAATCAGCCAGAACAATTACAGCTTTACAGCAAGCAAACAAACAATTGATCCTTCTTCTCAAACGCTAACAATATCTAATCCCGGGGGCGGAACATTAGCCTGGACCATCACACCGGATTGTGACTGGATGACCATTACCCCTGCCTCAGGTGCAGTAACAACCGGAACTGCGGACGTAATGCTTGACATTGATCAAAGCAAAATTGATTACGGTAATCACACCTGCCAGTTGACTGTCAGTGCTCCCAATGCTGATAACAGCCCGCAGACAGTAACGGTAACGCTGGATGTATTACCGCCAGAATTGAGCCTTAATCAAAATTCGTTTAGCTTTTCAGTTGGTGGCCTTACAACTCCGCCTGATGTGCAAACGCTAACCATTGAGAATACCGGGTATGATACGCTCAATTGGACCATTACGGAATCAACCCCATGCGATTGGCTCACGGTCACACCGCAAACCGACCAAACAACAAACGTAACTCCAACGGAAGTTACAATATCAGTTGACCCTGCCGTTGCAGGATACGGCTTGCATACTTGCCAGTTAACCGTCAGCGACCCAAACGCAAATAACAGCCCGCAGACCGTGGATGTCACATTCAACGTATGGCAGCCGGTAATTTATTTGTCTTTTATTGGCGGAGCTTATATGCCCGGAGCTATTGACATGGTTGATGAAGTTGAGCTACATATAACCGGTTTCGACGATCCGATCATTGTTAATGGAACTTACGATCTCGCCGTTCCATACGGCTGGTCGGGTACGATAATTCCATCAAAACCGGGAAGGGTATTTTTGCCAGATGATATGACATTTAACAATGTCACTGATCAGCAAACAACCGCACGCTTCGATGTTACATACACCTACTCAGGAGGAAACGGCAGCGAAATTGATCCATTCCAGATCAGCGATGCCAACGACCTTAGAAACATGGCAGATGACCCACTAAACTGGGATAAACATTTCATTGTCACAAACAACATAGACATGGGCGATCCAAACACGCCGAATATGAACACAATAACCCCTTTCGGAGACTTTCCTTTTTCAGGAACATTTGATGGGCAGGGATTCAGCATAATAGATATGAATATTTCAAGCCAGGATCATTATGCTGCTTTGTTTGGCGATGTTGGAAAATCTTATTTTGAACCAGATGCCGAACCTACGATCAAAAACCTGACCCTTATAAATCCCACGATTATTAACCACAATGACACTGACACTGGCTGTTTAGCAGGTTATGTTGGGTCAGCGACGATAGAAAACTGTATAGTTGAAGGCGGGCATGTAACGGGTGTATTCGCTAGCGGGCTTGTCGGGAAAAACTACGGCACCATCAGAAACTGTCATGCGATAGATGTTTATGTTGAAGGTTATTATGCAGGCGGCTTGGTGGAACGTAATAATGGGATCATAACTGACTGCTCCGCCTCCGGGACGGTAATAGGTTATTATTGTGTTGGCGGATTGGTTGGGGCTTCAGGCAGGAAAGACCGTCCTGTCAGCATTATACAAAACTGCTGGTCATCGTGCAGTGTGGTATGTACATCGCTACACGAATACTATCCAGCGGGCGGGCTTATTGGGGATAATGAATCCATCGTAATAGACTGTTATGCCACAGGAGATGTCAGCGGAAATCACCAGGTCGGTGGGCTGATTGGCCGTAGCGCATCCTATGATGATATTATTGTTGAAAACTGCTTTGCAACCGGAGATGTCAGCGGTGTTGATGAAGTTGGCGGGCTTATCGGGGCCAACTATTCGGATATCTCTCAGTGCTATTCAACAGGAGATGTAACCGGAAACAGTCAAATTGGCGGCCTTATCGGAGCTAACTTTTCACATATCTCTCGGTGTTACTCGACAGGCGCAGTCACCGGCTTATATGATGTTGGCGGTGTTCTCGGTACCACAGACGCACATGCTGTTGCTTTTTGTTATACGCACAGCAATGTTACTGGCGAAAATAACGTCGGTGGTTTTCTCGGTTCTTCTGGTGGAGGTGCCTCATTTTATGACTGTTATACCTCTGGATATGCCACTGGAAACATCTATGTCGGTGCATTTACCGGCATTGGACATAATTGGCTTTCCTATCAAAAATGCTTCTGGAATATTGACAACAACCCAACTTTGCCGGGAATTGGCAGTAGAACCGATCCCAACGTTATCGGTGAAACCACCGCTGCAATGAAAACCAGGTCAACCTACACAGGCTGGATATTCCCTACTGAGATCCCAAGCTCTGCTGGTGATATCTGGGACATTTGCGAAGGTACTAATTATCCTCGTTTGGTCTGGCAGATTCCGGCTGGTGATTATGTTTGCCCCGATGGCGTCTCTGCCGAAGACCTTTTGTTCTTTGCGAAATACTGGCTAAGGGACGATTGCGGAATGTATTTGCCGGAAGATATTTCAGGCGACGGCCTCGTCGGTGTCGAAGACATTATCGACCTTGCCGAATATTGGTACACCTTCGATTGCGGCGATTGCGACGGGCGCGATGTTAGCGGTGACGGTAATGTGGATCTGGCTGATCTGTCCTATATCAGCCAGCGTTGGAACATGAGCGAATACGGCAATTGCAACGGGGCTGAGCTTACCGGCGATGGCAAAATTGACCTGCAAGACTTTGCTGTATTTGCAGAGAATTGGTTGTCAGGAGCGGAGTAATACCCTTAAACATGACATCAATAAGTCATGATTATGTTCCGTGGTAGATGCCGGCAGCGTTACTATCGATGCTTATGTTATGATTATCGCATCTACCGGACAGTCCTCCGCGGCCTGTTGTGCTTCGTCCTCAAACTCAGGCGGAATCGGATTGGTAACTACGTGGGCGATCTCGTCACCCATGACAAACACGTCCGGACACAAATCCGTGCAAACACCGCATGCGATACAGGTATCGTCGATTTGAACGTTCATAACTACTTCCCCAAATTCAGAAATGTAAATCTTTTATGCCAACTCAAGAGGCCCCTCCTCATATCGGCTAAAACTTCCCAAATTATTATGTTTTTCTGGAAATTCGGCTGGAATTTGTTTTAGGCGGCTCAATATGAAATTAGTCTATTCGCTTGACAAATCTAATGTTTATTTCGAGTTATGGGACTTTGGCAATGCCTCTTCCGATTAAATAAAGCTCTTATTTTGAAAGAACCTGATTTTGGTTATACCGGCTATAAGCTACTTAATACACACCATTATTATGTCGAAATATTCAACGGTATCTTATTTGTACTCATATAAATAAATTTGTGGAAATTTATAAACTACCTACGGAGTTAAAAATTGCAAATAACAAGGAAATCGAGGAAAAATAAAATGAAAAAGATAATAATACTTTGTACGATTTTATTAATTTCAACAGTAGCCTTTGCTGCAAGTAAGCGCCCCAAAAAGTCCAAAATATTTATCGTCAGCAGTTATCATAAGACATATCTCTGGTCACAAGATACTCAGAAAGGTCTCTGTGATGCGATGGTTAATTTTGGCTTTTTAGATAACAAAGACCAAGCCGACAAGTTCACAAAAAATGATTATATTGAATCATCCTCTGCGATTGTTAAGAAGGCATGGATGGACACAAAACGCAAAAATACAAGAAGTGAAATTGCTGTAACTGTTAATAGACTTATGGAGGAAATTACAGAATTCTCACCTGACTTGATCATGCTTGGAGATGACAACGCTACAAATTATATAGGAAATCAGTATATTGACACGGATATCCCAGTCGTTTTTTGGGGAGTAAACGGACTACCTCTAAAGTATGGACTGCTGGATTCGCTTGAAAAACCGGGACATAACATTACAGGTGTATACCAGGCAGGCTATCTGAAGGAATGTGTGGAATTTCTCAAAAAGATCGTTCCAGATATCAAAACATTTGCCATCCTCTCAGATGATTCGCCAACAGGACGATCCAAAGTTAAAGAACTTCAGAATCTTCACGAATCCGGAGTATTACAACTCGAACTCACCGGATGCGTAGTCACTAACTCCGTCGAAGAGTGGAAAAATAAAGCTCTCGAACTAAGCCGTTACTCAGATGCTTTCTTCATTTTGAACCATAACAGTCTAAAGGATAGGACTGGTACACCAATTGACCAGTTGGAGATTGGAGGATGGTATCTTAAAAATATCAAAAAACCAGAATGTGCTCATGAAAAACAATTCGCCGAAGAAGGAATGTTATCTGTCTGCGACGATTCAGGATTCAACCAGGGATATGAAGCATTTGCACTTACCAACAGGATACTGATAAACAATGAAAACCCTGCCTTGATTGCGGTAAAGGCTCCTTTACGAGGACCTTTCATCGTCAACAAAGAAAGAGCAAAGATTTTAGGGATCGTTATAACCGAAGAAATGGGCGTAGAATCGTACATCGAAAAATGCCTTGCATTGCAAGGAAACTATTAAGTGAATATAATGCGGTTTAACTTATTAAAATATAAGCATTTTAGAGCATCGATTTCAATAAAAATACTTGGTGCTTTCCTTTTTATTTGCTGCGGTTTTACAGTTATCTCCGGCACATTGTATTACCTCAACAACAAAAAAGTGGTGGAAGGTTCTATAAGTGAGCAGGCCAGGCTAATGTGTGAGCAGACCACGTACGAATTTAACACCTATTATTCCATACCGATTGAGAGGCATCTTCGGCTGCTTTCAAAGTCTTCTCAAATTGACAATTATCTGATGTCATCTGAAATCGAATCCAATCTTTATCGATCAGATATAGAAAGGCTCTTTCTGGGCTTATCCAAAGGAGATATATCGCAAGTTTCAACAGCTTTTTTCGACACAAAAGGGCGTGAAAAGATCTCGATTGCCGGACAAAAAAGAAAAAGAAGTTACAGGTCACTCTTAGAAAATTCAAGTAACAATATTTTGCTCCAAAATATCAAAAAGATATTCCTGGATCTCAAATCCGACCGATCAAAAACTTTTTCGTATGCGGGGCCTTTTGGCGATGATCAAAGTAATTACAACTTCATTGCAGGTATAGCAAAACAGGAACCTGAAGCTGGTGGTTTTGGCGGAGTAATTATTAAACATTATGATTTTTCCATGTTTTTTCAGAAAATTTCAACCTGGAAGATCATAGATACACCGGTCATGTGGATCCATGACAGCAACGGAAAAAAACTGTTATCCCCTGATAATATAAATTCTAATAATGACGCAGCCCCTTTTAACGAAGACAGTAACAACTATAGCCCATTAGTATATTCCGGACTATGTCGAATATTTGACGATACCGAACCGATCATGACTGTTAGCTGCCAAATACCTCAAGAGGTTATTGCAGGAGAAATAAATTCCCTCATTGTTGGCCCAACTGTCTTAATTGTTATCAGTATGTTAATTATCTCCTTAATTTGCTCTATATTAGTCTCGAACAAAATATCTGCTCCCATTAAAAAACTCACAAAAATCATTAAAACCACAGGCTCTGGAAAACTCGACCTTGTGCTTGACCCCAAAATTACCCGATTAAACGATGAGATCGGAACCCTTGCCGTTTCATTTCAAAATATGATCACGGACTTAAAGAATAATACTACATCGATAGATAAACTCAATACCACCAACCAGCAGTTAGAATTTGAGATTACCAAACGCCAAAAACTGCAACTTCGTGATAAGGCTCTGAACCAACTCCAGAAAAGTCTTTTGGAACCGGGCGATCTGAACGGTAAAATGAAACTGATTACCGATGCATTAATTTCGATGGTTGGTGCTGATTTCGCTCGTATATGGTTAATAGATAAAGGTGATCAGTGCGAAAATTGTTCTAATGCTGATGCAGCGAATGAACAGCATCGTTGTAAATATCGCGACAAATGTCTGCACCTTGCAGCAAGTTCCGGCAGATACACCCACATTGACGGTGACCATGCCAGAGTTCCGTTCGGCTGTTATAAGATTGGACTTATAGCTTCCTGTCAGGGGGATAAATTTATGACTAACGAGGTTACTACAGACCCGCGTGTACATAACAATCAATGGGCATCTGAACTTGGGCTTGTTTCTTTTGCCGGGTATAAACTTTGTGATGCTAATGGTGAAACTATTGGTGTTATGGCGTTATTTGCCGATTATCCAATCAATGACATGATGGATAATTTTCTTTACAGCATATCCCACACGGCATCACAGGTGATTATCGCCAAGCAGGCGGAGGAGAAGCTGGAAGGCGAGAAGCTGCTTTCCGAGGAATACATCAACTCTCTACCGGGTCTGTTCTATATTTTCGATGAGCGTCGGTTCGTTCGATGGAACAGCGAATGGAATAGGGTTACAGGTTACAGCGATGAAGAACTGGCCGGCAAGTACGGAACGGATTTCTTCGAGGGAGAAAACAGGTCGCTGATCGAAGAGCGAATGACGAAAGTCTTCCGTGAGGGTCTTGCGGGTGCTGAAGCGGAATTGATAACTAAAGACGGCCGCCGAATACCCTACTATTTCAACGGAGTTCGTAAGAAGTTGAATGGGAAAGACTGTCTGGTCGGCTTGGGAATAGACATCACCGAACGCAAGAAGATCGATGATGAACTGGAAATTTCAAAAGAATATGCCGAAGCAGCAAACAAAGCCAAAAGCCAGTTCCTTGCCAATATGAGTCATGAGATACGTACTCCGATGAATGCCATTATGGGTTTCTCTGATATTCTTTCGGAAGAATCGCCTACAAAGAAGCAGTCCGAGTATATCGATATAATCTGCAACAGCAGTAAGCATTTACTACAGATCATAGACGACATTCTTGACTTTTCCAAGATTGAGGCCGGCAAGTTGGATATCGAGTCACAAGAGTATTCTGTAAATCGCCTGTTGAGTACAATTGAGTCTATGATGCAATCTTTAGCAAAGAATAAGGGGTTGGAGTTTGAGGTCCGTACAAACACCGACCTGCCGGCAAATATCATTACCGATTCCGGTCGTTTGCGACAGTGCTTAATAAACCTCGTTAACAATGCGATCAAGTTTACTAAAGCAGGTCATGTGCACCTGAATATCGCTTTAGAAGAACAAAACGATCAACCTTATATACGTTTCGACGTGGAAGATACGGGCATAGGCATCCCTGATAAAATGCGGGAAGATATATTTAAACCGTTCACTCAAGCCGACGAAAGCCATACTCGCAAATATGGTGGCACAGGGTTGGGGCTTTCTATCACAAAGAGATTAGTGCATCTTCTTGGTGGCCGACTTAGCTTAACCAGCCATCAAGGCGAAGGGTCTGTATTCTCCTTTGCAATACCAGCGGGACTTGATGTTACGAAGCAGCGTCTGTTGGATAGAGACAGCACTATTGAGCAGACAGACAACAGTGCAGAGGATACAGAACAACCTGAGTTTTCAGGCCATATTCTTGTTGCAGAGGACGTAAAAACCAACCAGGTTCTGATAGAGACGTTGCTCAGTAAGATGGGAATCGATGTTACGATCGCAGCAGACGGAAATGAGGCATTGAAAGAAGCTCTAAAGCAGGAGTTTGACCTTATCCTCATGGATATACAAATGCCTCGCATGAACGGATATGAAGCGACAGATGCACTTAGAAAAGAAGGAATAACAACGCCGGTAATCGCTCTGACTGCCAATGCAATGAAGGGTGATGACATCAAGTGTCTTGAAGCTGGTTGTGACGGTTACCTCGCTAAACCGATCGATCGTGATCAGTTGATAGAAATGCTCGATAAGTACTTGTCCGTTAAGGTAGTTTAAATTTGCCGTAGCACCATCTCCAGGCACATCTTTCACCGCTATGCCCGGCTCCCCCCAGCCACTGGACGCGTCATCTCCGGTTCTGTTCGCTTGGCTCTCTTTTCGAAGTTTTAGCTTTTCATGTGGTAATTTGGATTTGTAGACCGTCAATCCTTTAAGTACGACCTAATATTGGCCAAAGGCATGTAAATTATTATGTTTTTGTGGCAATTCGGCTGGAATTTTTTATGGCGTAGATGGTGAAAAATAGTTGCAAGAAACAGCTTTTATTCTATTTCAGTGAAATTTAATAGCCGAATATGGGAATAGAACTGCAATGCCACACTTGCTACAGGGGGCTTTATTTGGGTTTGAGGGCTATTAACTTGATCAAGGCTAATGCTTTAGCTGGCCATTTTTGTTTTGTTCTTTACAACTATTGCCAAGTAGATCTGGCGCCCGAGCTAGATTGAGCCGGCAAAATAATGTGAATTAATGCTGGGATAAACTGAAATGAACAAACTGTTAGAATGGCTTGCGAAATTCTTTGGGCATACCGATGTAAGTGGCCTGGAAGCGATGGCACTAAAAGGACTCCAGGCTCTGCTCGTTCTTTTGACGTCTTATTGGGTTTCCCGGATTATTCAGCGAATTATTGTTCGCAGTATAAAAAATGACAAAAATGCTGTCCGCACATATAGAACAGCTGTTCGTTATGTCGTAATGCCGCTTGGGTTTGTTATGGCCTTGCACATAATGGGGCTCAACCTTTCAACTTTTTTTCACACTGGCGGTCTGGTTGCTATTGCAGTGGCGTTCGCTATGAAAGACGTCGCTAATAACCTTGTCTCTGGGTTTATTCTGAGAGCAGAACGATTAATTAAACCCGGAGATGTACTGGAGAGCCATAACCATGGCATAATGGTAAAGGTTGAGAAAATAGGGTTTCGCGGCGTAGTTGCAAAAACCAAAGATTCAAGGAATATCCTGATCCCAAACTCACATTTTATCCAGAACTGGATTGCCAACTACAAATATGAGAATACATTATGCCAAGTCTGGACCATTGTCGGAGTTGCCTATTCTTCAGACCTCAAGAAAGTACGTCAGGTCTTTGAAAAAGCCTGTAATGAAATGGATTGCTTATCCGACTGCAGAGATCCCGAGATACTGCTTTTAGGTTTTGCCGAATCGGCTGTTAGTTATAAAGTCAGTGTCTGGATTGAAACCCCGTGGAACAGCGGTCAGGTCAAATCGGAATTGAACGAAGCAATTTGGTGGGCACTTAAGGAAGCCGACATCGAGATTGCGTTTCCACAACTTGACGTGCATTTTGATGAAGTCATTAACTCCAAATAACATGTATTTTTAAAATATCGGCTTGGAATAGCCGGGCTATAAGCAAAATAATAAAGTTTTCAGAGCAGCTACGACACACTTTCTAGTTAACTTAACTCTATACTGCCACGCATCCGCCGCACACACATCCATCCTCCATCGCCAAGCCTCAACACCGCACCGCTCGCCCGTTTCCTATCGGAACCGACCTTCGCTAGCCAATCTTTCGCCTCCGGTCGCTGATGCCAAACGCAATCGCCAGCCCTCCGCATCGCACGGCTTCAATCCGCGGCCTTCGCCGTTCTGGAATTAGCCATATTGATATGCCCATCAAGCCGTAAATGCTTCGAGTTGACGTGATATTGGCCAAAACTGCGTAAATTTTTATGTTTTTGTGGCAATTCTTTTGGTATTTGTTATACTTGGCGTGCGATTGCGATTCCGGTTCATTAAACAGCGAATAATATGGCCGGGTCCCATGCAAGCGAGATGCGTGAACCTGGTCAGACGGGGAACCGAGCAGCCATAAGCGATATTCTTGCTGTGCAAGGTAAACCCGGCCACCCTTTTTAATTTATTATTGTTTATTGACTATTGTTTATTGAATTATAGTGGTACAGTCAATGGATCAGAATGAGCTTAAAAGACGTACTAAAGAATTTTCGCATCGGTGCGTTAAACTCTGTGCTCAACTGGGAAATGATCCGCTTGGCAGGCATATTTGTAATCAGCTAATCCGGTGTGGTACCTCTGTTGCCGCTAACTATCGTGCGGCTTGTATTGCCCAGTCGAAAGCCGGGTTTGTTGCGAAACTCAGCATCGTTATCGAAGAAGCCGATGAGTCACTTTTCTGGCTGGAGTTCATTGTCGATGAGTGCCTGTTCAGCAAAGATAAGGTATCAAGCTTAATGAAAGAGGCCGCTGAACTGACAGCAATCTTCATAACCACAAGAATAACGGCAAGATCAACAATTCAATAGAACATAGAAAATAGAACATAGAAAATTATATGGCTTATACGGTTTTGGCTAGGCGGTTTCGGTCTCAGACTTTCGGCGATGTTGTCGGACAGGACGCTGTTGCGCAAACACTGAAAAATGCAATCGAGACAGACCGTGTTGCGCATGCATATCTGTTTTCCGGAACTCGCGGAGTTGGTAAAACTACGATGGCACGGGTTTTGGCAAAATCTCTCAATTGCCTCGAGTCAGACAATCCTACAACAGAGCCCTGCTGTAAGTGCGACAGTTGTATAGCTATCAATCTTGGGGAAGATCTGGACGTTATCGAGATCGACGGTGCGTCCAACAACGGTGTTGACAATATTCGCGAACTTCGCAAAAACGCCATATACCGCCCTGCCCGGGCACGCTACAAAATATATATCATAGACGAAATCCATATGCTGAGCACGGGAGCGTTCAACGCCCTGCTGAAAATACTTGAAGAGCCGCCGGAGCATGTAAAATTTATCTTCGCAACGACGGAACCGAATAAGGTTTTGCCGACTATTCAGTCACGCTGCCAGCGGTTTGACTTTCGCAGCATCTCCAGCGAGATTATCGGCGAACAGCTTAAGAAAATCCTCAAGATCGAAAAGATCAAATACGAAGACGATGTCATTGTGCACCTGTCGCGATTGGCAAACGGATCCATGCGTGACGGGCTGAGTTTGCTGGATCAACTTATTAGCGCAGGGGCTAAAAAGCTTACCGTCGAGATCCTGCAGGAATTTCTGGGCGAGGCGGATCGGGCTAAGATATGCCGCCTTCTCGGAGAAATCGGCGATAAAAATGCCGGGCAAACACTCGAAGTGACCGGCGAACTGCTGGAATCGGGACTTACGCCCAGCCAGATACTACAGGCTGGAATCGATTGCATGCGAGATATAATGGTTCTGAAAACGGCGGGAGATAAGACCGATCTGCTTGTGCTGACCAAACAGGAACGCGAAAAGATATCCGAAGTGGCGGACAAATTCGATATACCGGCACTTATCTACAGCATCACCGCCCTTGAAAAGATGCGGTGGACGGTGAAAAACAGCGAAAATGCAAGAGCACTTTTGGAAGCGTCGCTGCTAAGGTTAGCTCTTAGCGAACATTTCCTTTCGGCAGAAAAACTGCTGGCACAAATCAAAAAAAAAACAGTAGCGCCGGCTGACTCTACGCCTGCGGCAAGACGGGGGGTAGCGGCTTCGTCGAATAAACCTGTGCCTTCTTCGCCCAAAAAACCTAAGGTTCAGCCGGTTTTTGACGGACCTGTCGGGATTGAAAATATAAAAGAAAACTGGCAAAAGATCATAGAGGCTGGGCGGGAAGCAAATAACGGTATTGCGGCGGCGATCTGCAATACCATGCCGCAGGATTTTTGCGAAGGGGTGCTGACACTTGCAGTTGAAGCAGGTGACGAGTTTAAGATGAAAATGTGTAAGCAACGCCAGGAGCAGATCGCCACTTTCCTGACGGCGGCAATGGCATCTGCTATACGGCTGAATTTTACATGGTCGAAAGCGGCAGGGGAAAAACCGAAAGAGATTGCGAAAACAGATTCGAGGCTCAGCACTGAAGAACGGCAGAAAGTACTTGATAGAGACTCGATAAAGACATTAAAATCCGGCTTGAATGCAACGGTAACAAGCATACAACCTTTAACCTTAAATGACGAAGCGATAAAATGAACCCGGCTTATACTGATAGCTTAAACGATCTGATCGAAGAATTTGGCAAACTTCCCGGAATCGGGCCTAAAACCGCCGAACGGCTTACTTTTCATGTCCTGAAAAGCAAACCGGAGGAGGCGATGGCACTTGCTCAGGCGATTAATAATGTCAAAACGAATATCAGGCAATGTTCCATTTGCTTCAATCTGACAGAAGGGGAAACGTGCAAAATATGCTCGGATGCCAGCCGTGATCACAGCATAATCTGTGTCGTCGAACAGTCAAAAGACATCATTAGTCTGGAAAAAACGGGGCTTTGCAAGTGGGTTTACCATGTTCTGGGTGGCCATATCGCCCCGCTTGAAGGGGTTGAACCGGCAGATCTTACGATAAATGAGCTTGTAAAAAGGATTCGGCAGGGGGATATCAAAGAAATCGTCATGGCTACCAACCCGAATATCGAAGGGGACGGTACATCGCTTTATATAAGTTCACACCTTGCATCGCTTGGTGTAAAGGTTACACGGCTTGCACGTGGGATTCCTTCCGGCAGCAGTATCGAATTTGCCAGCGGGAAGATACTTGCGGATGCTATTCTGGGCAGATCAACGCTGGAATAAGCCTGCCCATTCCATACAACCGTTATGGCGAGAGGGGCGGGGCGGCTGACATCGTACATTTAAAGCACCTTTTCAGCAAACTCTATGATTGACTATTACCTTTTCGTGCATTGTGTGGTATAATGTTAAAGGTTATATTTTTATTTTAACAGGAACTCGTACCCTTAGGGTAGTAAATTTACGCGAGCAAAGCTGTGCCCTTTTTTCTAAAAGCACTTGCCCGCGAATAAACGGAAAATTTTGACTGTGAGCACTATATGAAAATGTCCATGACAGGTCAGATGCGGCTTGAGCAGCGAATGAAGCTTGCGCCTCGGATGATCCAGTCTATGGAAGTGCTGCAGTTGCCTTTGCTTGCCCTGCAGGAAAAGATCGAAACAGAATTATCGAGCAATCCGGTGCTTGAAGTCGCAGAAGAAGAAACTGAAGACAGGACCGTGTCGGAAAACAATATTGCCGAAGACCCCAACGCTGAAACCATAGAGCAAAAAGAGCTTATCGTAGACGAAGAGAACTCCGGGGCCGAAGACTTCGAACGGCTTGACAGTATCCAGGACGATTTTAATGAGTACTTTGACCAGGCACCTCCCATGCCTTCTTATAAAGCACGGGAAGGGTCGGATAAAAAACTGGAAGCGTTGCAGAATACTGCCGACACAAGTCTTTCACTGCATGAATATCTGACCGATCAATGGGCACTCGTTGAAACCGACGATAAGACCAGGCGGGCAGGTGCGCTGATTATCGACTACATCGATGAAAAAGGTTTTTTGAGCGTGAGGCTCGAACAACTGCACAATAAAGATAAACACGATTTCGGAATCGAACACCTTCAGCAAGCAATTCTGCTGGTTCAAAAACTTGACCCTACCGGGGTTGGTGCCTGTGACCTGAAAGAATGCCTGCTGATACAAATGGAGCAGTTTCCAGAAGATATGTCGTTTGAAATCAAACTCATCTCGGAGCACTGGAAAGAGCTTTTGGACAACCGGCTTCCGCAGATCGCAAAAAAGATGAAATGCTCCGTTGACCAGCTATACCTTGCGATTCGCCGCATGAGCAAACTGGACACATCGCCGGGCCTTCAAATAGGCAGAAACGAAAATCATCCCATCACAGCCGACGTCATCGTCAGATCAAATGCTGACGGAAGCGGATATGCCATTTCGCTGGCAAATACGAGTATGCCCAATCTTCAGATAAACGATTTCTATACGACGATGGTCAAGGATCGCAACGTAAATGTCGAAACACGTGACTTTTTACAGAAGAACATCCATTCTGCACAGTGGCTTATGGACGCTATCGCACAGCGAAGAAGCACACTGCTGAAAGTTTCAACTGTTATCGTAGAATTCCAGAAAGACTTCTTCGAGAAGGGTAAACTTTTCCTGAAACCCCTGCCAATGGCGAAAGTCGCCGATGTAGTAGGGATCCACATTGCAACCGTATCACGAGCCGTTTCAGGAAAATACGTTCAGTGCCCGCAGGGTATACTTCCCTTGAGAGGATTCTTTAGCGGAGGGACAAAGGACACCGACGGCAACCTCCACAGCTGGGATGCCATAAAAGAACAGCTCCAGCAGATCGTCGACGCGGAAGATAAGTCCAAACCGCTAAACGACGATGAAATTCGTGACAAACTCATAGAATCAGGTCTCGAAAAAATAGCCCGCAGGACGGTCGCCAAATATCGTAAACTACTGAATATTCCCGCCGGTCGATTCAGGAAAAAATACTGAACCGTCCAGCCATGCACAAAAGGACAAAATTAAATTGGCTATACTGAAAATAAATGGTCGTGAAAAACAGTTTGAGGACGGTAAAATGCCGTCGACTCTGATGGAATTACTCGATCACATGGGAATACATCACGCCACGGTCGTAGCCGAGATCAACGGCAAGGTTATCGAACGCAAAACTTTTTCCGAGACCGCCCTCGACGAAGGGCAGGCAATAGAACTCGTGCGATTTGTCGGAGGTGGATGAAACGATATGAACGATGTACTGAAAATCGCGGACAAGGAATTCTCTTCCCGTCTTTTCATCGGGACGGGTAAATACGCGTCAAATGAGATTATGGCGAAATCCATAGAAGCGTCTTGCAGCGAAATGGTGACGGTGGCACTTAGACGCGTTGA
>VRUF01000318.1:0-1167 GCA_019456245.1 Planctomycetota bacterium
CTCCTGTTGATTGCCCGGAAGCTCGACGACGCGAAGGTGCCGAGGGCTGGCCGGTGGGTAGTTATTCCGCCTTTCATGCTTGAAGACATGATACTCAAAGACAGCGCACTCAGTACCCCGAATGTGGACGTGCTCAGAGAGGGGCTTGTTACGCGCGCGTATGGCTTCAACATTTTGATGAGCCAAAACGTGCCGAACACAACGAGCACGAAATACAAGATCCTGGCAGGTACGACCTTCGCGGCAACATTCGCGTTGCAGCTCGCCCAGATCGAAGCGATCAGACTTGAAGGCAGCTTCAGTGATGCTATCAGAGGATTGTATCTGTACGGGGCGAAGGTAACTCACCCAGAGGCATTGGCTTGTCTCACAGCGAACGAAGCAGCGGAAGCTTAAAAGGAGTAAGTAATGGCTGATTTAACAAATATTGAATTGGTAAGAAACGGTTCTGTAGACTTCACATGGGGCAACGATGGCGCGGCATCTCAAACCATCCCTCTCATCAAGAGGGATGAAAAGTTTATTCTGATGGCCCAAAATACCGATGCGCTACTGGCCAGAATCAAAATTGCCGCGGGAGCATTTTCAGGCAAGGCCTTGGGTTTTATCTATAAGGATCTGAACCAAGATGAAATGTCGATTTTTGGCCCGCTCTCAGGCAGCCGGTTCAAAAATGCCGACGGTGACCTGGAAGTCTTGATAACGAACGCGGATTACAGCCCATTCAGTGGTACAATTACTAATGTGAAGTTGAGTGTCATTGAGCTGCCGTGAATTGCCCCAGAGACCTTACGTTTATAGCGTAGGATCGATCTCTATGGCGGAGTCGATAATAACCTCGACCTCTTGAAAGGGTGCTCCTGTAGGCCCTTGGAGAGCGTTCTTTAAACTGGTTTCATAAACTTCTTCCTTCATTCTTGGCCCCTCTTAGGAGTTACCACTTGAGAGGGGCCTTTCCAATACGGGATCCATTTAGTTAACATCGATGTCATAAATTGCGCAGACCTTCCCTCCGCATAATCCCGGCGGAAGGGGTAGCTGTGGAAATACTCAATAAAGTCAATATCGTATAGTCTCAAGGATCGCCTTTGAATCGCCTGCAGCCAAAGTGCAAAGTTCATTCAGCTTTCCTGAAAGGTACGATCTTGGCCTGCATTTCTATCAGAG
>VRUF01000318.1:1177-2450 GCA_019456245.1 Planctomycetota bacterium
CTATCAGAGCTTTTCTATCCCCCTCGGGAGGATGGTCATATCCGGCAAATGTTTTTTCGTTTGTATGCCCTATATAGTGCCGTCGGGCTCCAGATGAAAGTTTGTTTGAATAAGAAGCGAAGCCGTGTCTAAAGCTCTTAAAGGTACGGCCTGAGAGTCCGGCCGTTTTCATAGCATTTTTGAGTCCGTTGCCAATAGATTTTTTACAGGCCGGATAATCCGGAGATTTGGAGAAAAATACATAATGATCAGGCTGAGCTCCCCAAGGATGCAGATCGAGTATTTCCTGAAGGGTATTTACCAGATGCGGGATGGGCATATTCAGCCGAGAGCTGTCCCATTTGCAATCTTTCAAACCTTCTTTATCTTGATAGTTGGCTACAATATCAATGTACCCCTCGAGGTGAAGATTTTTTACGAGTAGCCCGCGGACTTCCCCGAGTCTCATTCCCGTCGCCGCACTGAGCATGCAAGCTGCACGATACCGAGGGTCCCATTTTTGAGACCATAGTTTTTCACATTCGGCCAGTGTAAAGATCTTTTCGGCGACCGGCGTTTCAGCAACCGGCTCAATGGCATCGAGATCAAACGGGAGTCGCTTACCTCTTTTGCCAATCCATCTCAGGGGAGTGAATAAAGCGATTCGGGCGTGATTCACCGTGGTAGGAGAAATCGAGCTATCAAACAGATCATTTCTCCAGTCCGTAAGCTTTTCAAGGTCCAGGTCGGCAAACTGAGTTATCCCGTTTTTTTCGAACCAGGGAATGATGTGGTTTTCGATCAGGGCTCGGCTGTTGGCAATATAAACAGTGCTGAGCTCCCGGCCTGTTACTCTTCGACTTCGGGCATACTGACTCTCGGGAGACCAGAAATCCAAAAGGAATGAGCGAAGATCATCGCGAGAGACAAACACTTCCCCTTTCTCGATCATCTCGGCAGCCCGTTTCCTGGACAGCTCTTTATTACCCGTTTTTGCACTTCGGATTGCCAGGTATCGACGTCTCCCGTTCTTTCCCAATTCTTTGGCGGGAAATCCGATATAGTAGACGGATTTTCCCTTTTCCCCCTTTTTGGGTTTACGCTTGAGCAGATGATACTGAACGTACATAAATTCCTCCTCGGTCGACGACTTGTCGACGACTTGTCGATATTTGCCATGAATCCTATATTTCAGAAAAGGTCAGGAAAATTAATTCCTTACAAAGTAAGGTTTTAAAAATGCCCGGAAGAGGACTTGAACCTCCACGGGGTAACCCCCACTAGACCCTGAACC
>VRUF01000319.1 GCA_019456245.1 Planctomycetota bacterium
TTTTTTGGGGACGTTGTTCGGGGCGTGTCTTGGAGCCGGGCTTGGGACAATGGCGGTGGAGCGTTTGGCGGGTAAGGAGATTCATGCGTCTGTGCGGTCGGGGTTTGGAGCGGGGCTGGGGGTGTTTATCGGGACGGGGAGTAAGTTTCTTATCGGGGTTTTGATCTGGATTATTGTTGCTGTTGCAGGATTTGTTTCGTAGTGGCTAGCTTTTGGTATTAGTTGGTTTTGGCGAGGGCGTTTAAATTTCTTGTTATTACTGTTTTGAATTCTTCCGATGTGAAGGGTTTGTTAAGGAAATCGTCAATTCCCTCTGCCTTAAGGTTTTCTATCTGCGAAGTGCTGGATTCTGTGGTGATGACAATGACGGGTATATCGCAATATTCGTTAGAGGCCTTTAAACGGTGGATTAATTCTATTCCGTCCATGACAGGCATATTAAGATCGGTCAGGATGAGGCCGACAGTGTTTGAAGAAAGGAAATCGAGAGCCTGCTGTCCATTTTCCACTTCAAAAATTTGGTCCAGTCCGACATCACTGTTCTCTATGGTTCTTTTTAGAGCGGTTCTCATCAAAATGGAATCATCAATAATTAAAACACTGTGCGCCATAATAATACTCATTATCCTAAGCTGTCTGTGGAGTTTTGATGCCGAGGTTTTTAATTTCTTCGACAAGTTTGTCTTTCATGTGGTTTTTTGGGACGTAGGCTTCGCAGCCTTCTCTAAATGCCGAGAATACATTCTTTGAATCATCTAAAGAGGTACTCATTACAACTTTTACTCCGTCAAGGCCTTCGATTTTGTGATGTTTTTCGATTTTTCTGATCCTCTCAAGAGTCTCATGCCCGTTCATAATGGGCATTTCAATGTCAAGGGTGACTAATTCGAACGGCTGTGAATTTTCGAGGGCATCTCTAAAGATTTCAAATCCCTTGCCTCCGTCTGAAGCAAAAGTGCAGTCACAGAAATCACCGATCAACATTTCGATGTGTTTTCTGATGACAGGTTCGTCGTCTATAACAAGCGTTTTGATTTTTTTTTCAGTTTCTGCAATATCTTCTATCATACCATCACCCTCAGCGGCATTGCCGTCCCTGGTAGAGTCTATAACTTCGCAGATCCAGTCTTTTACTTTTAGGATCATGTCGGCAGCATCTGAAGAAGAGAGTTCCTCAAATGCAAACTCGGTCTCGTGACACAGTTCGTATATATCGTTTAGGCCGGTTACACCTGAATCGCCTTTTAGTGAATGCAGTATTCTCCTTATTGCGGCAGCGTTGTCTTCTATATTATTACCGGCTTCGATATCCATAGCGGCGGCTTCGAGATTGCTTAGGAGGGTCGAAGTGGAATCATAGTAAATTTCCCACAGGTCCGGGATAATTGCACTTGTGTCCACGGTTTTTGGATCCGGTAAATCACCGTTTTGCCTTATTACACTAAAGTCCTTATTCTCCATACTATGATCTCCTACTGGTTCTACTTTCCATATCTTCTTTTACTGCCAGTTAATGCAGCAGTTATTAGCGGCATAAGCCCGCGGGAGTAAATACATATCTGTTTCGGCAAATTAGAAGCCTGATATAACGTAAAAAGCTTGAAAGTTTTTAGTGAAACAAAAAATCCTTTTTTTCCCTAAATGCTTTATGTGATACATCCGATAAAGAGGTAATTGGGGATTTTTGTTTTGGGGGATTTTTTGGGATGTTATTTTCCGGTTTTTTTCCACAGATTGGGCTTGATGAGACTGTCGCACTTACTAATCGTCTTGACGAGAAGGCCAGCGGTAATGTTGATTTTTATATGACGATGGTGCTTTCTACTGCGCTTGCATCGCTTGGATTGCTTCAAAATTCTGTGCCAGTTGTGATCGGTGCTATGATCGTTGCACCTCTTATGGGACCGCTTGTTGCCGCGGGCCTTGCTCTTGTTGAAGCCGACGGGCAGTTGTTTCGTAAGGGTGTTTTGGTTACTTGTATTGGGATAGTTGTTGGGTTTTGTATTTCGCTTTTGTTCGGGTTTATGAAAAGCAGATTTGAGCCTACTCTTGAGATCGAGGCTCGTGGTACGCCGGATCTGCTTGATCTTGGTATCGCTTTTTTTTCGGGGATGACGGCTGCTTATGCATTGAGCCGTGCTAATGTAATGAATGTAATCGCCGGCGTTGCGATCGCTGCGGCTTTGGTGCCTCCTCTTGCGGTGATCGGTATCGCGGTTGGAAGCGGCCGTTATGTCATCGCGGGTAACGCTACGATTTTGCTGGTGACTAATGTTGTTGCGATCATACTTGGGGCTGCATTGGTGTTCCGGCTTATGGGAGTTACTGCTTCGGAATCGACGTATGGAGTGCGGAAAGGGAATTGGGCGCGTAGAGCGGTGATGATTCTTTTGCTTTTTTCGGTTTTGTTAGTTGCTCCTCTTTTTGTTTCAATGCTTCGGAGTTATC
>VRUF01000320.1 GCA_019456245.1 Planctomycetota bacterium
ATTCCGCCGGCATCGTCACCACCGTTACCAACGACAGTGCCGCCAACGGGGTTCTTTACCCAGGCACATATGGTGAAATCGTCTGTTCCGAAGTCAAGAACGGACGGATTGCCAAGGTCCACATAATCGCCGTTACCATCGAAGTCAAGTGCACTGCCGGTTTCTCCGGTCACCCAAGCGGTGTCACCTGCGAGGGTGCCATCGTTGCCCTCGACAGTTGAGTCAGCGGCGGTACTGCCGGTATTCTCATCAAGTTCCCAGTGGCCGAGAAGCTCTGGCGGTGCAGGCGGATCCGGTATGTCGTCCCAGCCTAGAATTACAGCTTTTACGTATGTCCCGGAGGTAGATAAATCACTGGCCGCCCAGCCTCCATCAAACATCTCAGTATCTGGCCATACATGAGAGAATCCCTCATCTTTGTCGTTTACGGCCCAGTTCTGGTGGCTGATGTGGTTCGCTAATAAATATGCCATCCAGTCGTCTTCGTCGCTGCCCGGATTTCCGCGTCCCCATTCAGTAGCCATCAGGGCAATACCGGAATTCATCGCAGCCGTACACCTGTCACGTAACCATCCCTTATGCCCGGCTCCCGGGTAGAAATGAACCGTGTATGCAATGTTATCATAACCTGTTATAGGGTCTGCTGCCGGCAGATCTACTCTTTGAGACCATTCGGGAGAGCCCACTAAAATAATGTTATTGGGATCAATCGCTCGTATGGCGGCAATGACCGCTTCGGAATAAGGCTTAACGGCGTTAGGCCAGGATTTTGTACCCCATGGCTCATTGTAAATCTCATAAAGTACATTGTCGTACCCACCATAGGTCGTTGCCATATCTTCGAAGAACCCAATGGCTTCCACTTCGTAATTTTCAGCATTGTGAGAGTGCCAGTCGATGACAACGTAAATCCCTGCAGCAATAGCAGCATCGACAATCGTTTTCACTCTAGCCACGTTGTTAGGTTCGCTGTCTATAAACCCGCCATCGTCTTCAACTCCCATTGCAGCTCTTACGATCGTTACTCCCCAATCGCTTACCAGCCAGTCAACACAATCTGCATTGTAGTAATCCATACCGCCCCAGTCGTCATTACTCCAAAAAAAGCTCATTCCTGCAAAACTAACCGGCTGGTCGTATTGATTCACAATTTGGCTTCCACTTACCGATAATGGCCCGGCTGGTGTGACGCCATAAGAGGTACTCGACATTAATGCCATGAGAATCATGGCTGTTATTAAACATGTCTTTTTCATTTTTCGTCTCCTATTTTTCTCGATTTATTTTAACTTTAATTCGTCCGCTAATCACCTTTGTTTACTTTGCCTTACACCTCCTTTCCAGCCGCCCATCGTTATCCCGCTACTCCTTGCCCATGTCGCTTACAGTAACTTTTCCGTTATGAACAAACCCGACCACACGTCAAGTAAAAAATTCGCTACGTGGGTCTGGCCGTGGCAGTGGTAACGATAATCAACACGGCAATCGTCATGTAAAAAACGTTATCTTCCCTAATATTAACTCAAATTGCCATTGCCGGTTATGGCTTCCGCTGCAGCGGATTAATAACCATCGATGACAATTACATTTCGTCGCCGCCGGCGCCGATGAGTTTATCGGCAACCGACGGCGACGTTGTTTGCTTCAGGCGCGGCTTTCGGCATAGCCGAAGCCTCGCTTGATGTTCAACGACATCATTATTCTGCTATAATGTCATCAATGTCCTGCTCACTCAGCGCAACGTCAAAAATGCGGACATCGTCAATCACGCCATTAAAGAAGGAGTTATACAAGCTATCACCGTTGTTATATATGACGCCGATATAGGCGCTACCCTGAGATGTACCGGCAAGGTTGTATCCGGCAGATATACCCAAGGTTCCCTCTGGGACACCACCGGTATATGTACGCAGGGTAGTTCCATCTCTTACAATGGCGACATGATACCACTGACCATCATTAACTGTGGTGGTGCCGTATGCTCTTTTCTTGTTGGAATTGTCATCAAGTTCCATCTTTATTGTGGTACCGATATTGAATTCGTACCGTACTCCGTTGACGCCATCCCAGCCCTTGGTAAATATGTCACCACCAACAGTTGTGCTTATCCAGGCACATATAGTAAAATCGCCTGTTCCAAAGTCAAGAACGGGCTCATTGCCAATAGTAACATAATCGTCTGTACCATCGAAGTCCAGTCCAGGCGCTTGCCATACTGGGCTGCTAACGAAGGTTCCGTCGTTGCTCTCGTTACTCGAGTCAGCGGCAGTAGTTCCGGAAGTCTCATCAAGCTTCCAGTGGCCGACACGATCGTCTGGAGGAGGCGGAGGCGGAGTATTCGCATCCATAACTTCCACAAGCTGTGCCTCTGTTAGTGCCTGGTCGTAGATGCGAACGTCGTCGATTGAGCCGTCAAAATACTTACCCGGCGCAGAGAGATCAC
>VRUF01000321.1 GCA_019456245.1 Planctomycetota bacterium
GAAGGTATGTCTGTGGAAATGTAAGAAAAAAATAAAAAAAGTTATTTTGTACTTGAAGGATGGCCTCATAACAGACGCAAAGGTAAAGCTCTACAATAGCAGACATCATATCGGCGACTTTTTGAAATGTGTGGCATCCCGCAAAAAACCGATCGCAAACGAGATCATCGGAAGCCGTACTGTAATTTGCTGCCACCTGATTAACCAGACCTACTTCAATAATCAGAAAATCAGTTGGGATCCCAAAAAGCTCGCCTTCGCACCGGGAACAGGAGACCCGAAATGGCTCACAAAAAAGTATAGAACACCGTGGAGTGTTTAAGAAGAAAGCCTGGTTAGCGTAAAATATCTCCGAAAAAAGTTTCTGTTGAAATTTGTAAAAAAGCGTTTTTTGTCCAGATAAGAGGCGATGACCCTATAAAATGCTCGATAAATCGCCGTATTTAGCAAAACGGGCAAAATACTTCTTGACATCTTCGAGCTTATCGTATAAGTTGTTGTTCAGTTGTGCGGTTAACTTGTGCAACTGACTTGCCAGTGAGAATGGCTTCGGGAAGGGTAAAAACCTGTTTGTACCTGGGAATTCTGGTTTAGGCACAGGACTGATTGCTTGATCTTGTGCTTAATCCGTATTCCAGCATTTCGCGTTAATTTCCATCGGGGGTGAGATTTCCTATTGAGCGGTGTTTGCGCTTTCATTTACAGATTTGTTTAACGGATATGATAGCAGAATTGAACCGTTTGCTGATTGAGTGGATGAAGTACTACCGTTTTAGCCGAAGTAGCTGATGTGATGGGGATTCCTGTTGGCTCATTTTATCTGGAAACTGTAGAGTGCCGCTTTTTCGAGTACGAATTTGAGGCGTATTTTTCTGCCCTGAACAGCAGTGAGATCCCAACCATCTTTCCACGTTACGAGCCCCTCTGTAACTGACTCTGTGATGGGTCTGCTTGAAGAGAGAGTGTTCTGGTCATGATCTGCGGCGAGGATGAGTATCGATCCTTTTTCTTCTATTTTAGCTGTAATGTACAGGTGGAGTTGGCTTACGTCTATAAGCTCTGTGACAATAATGGCGGTTTTTTCAGGTGAGTTTGGTTCGTATCCAGCCTGTGGGAAATCCACTGAGGGGGCAGTACGAACCGCATCTGTTATCATATCAACATTGTTTGGGTCCGCGATGGGGTATTTTCTGGATATGTGCTGCCTTTCGAGAGGTTTTTCGTTATTTTTTTTCAGATCTGCAAGTGCAATCGTAGTGAAATTTATTGCCTCATAGGGGTGCTTTTCTCCGCCCTCGAACAAGCAGGCAATATCACCGTTGGGCATGACGGAAAGCGAAGAATAGGCGGATGGACCGGAGTGCAAAACTTTACTAAACGGCCATGAAATTCCTTCGTTTTTACTGGCTCGCAGTGTCAAATTTATTCGCTCTTTTTTTGATGCCGGGTTTGAGAACAGTATGATAGGTTTTTCGGATGCATCCGCGGGTGTGTAACGTATCATAGAGGCCTGACATCTTGGCCCGATGAGTTCATTTTGGAAAGAAGATGGCGACCATGTAAGACCTTCGTCATTACTTGTTGCTGTTATACGGTTTGTTTTTTTGACGTTACGTCCGCGGCGGGCGTTTAAAAGCAATGACCCATCTGTACATTCAATGACGGCGCATTCGTTTGTTCCGTCATGCGTAGAGCCGGAAAAATTCCAGGTAAGTCCGTGATCATCGGAATATATCACGTGTGAGTGATATTGCTGGTTCGGAGCTTTTAACTTGTGGTCGCATGGTATGATGAGACGGCCTGCTTTTGGCCCAAGTCGTAACTGAATTCCGTTTGACGGACCGGTGGCGTACCATGTCCAGATGGGATCCTTTGCTGAATCTGTTATATCGTTTGGTTCTGAGAATGTCTGTCCGTCATCTGTAGATATCGTTAGGTAAACGCGTCGAGTATCAATGCTCTCGGATTTTACAATTTCAGCTTCTGAATCGAGTCCGTGATTCCAAGTTGTCAGGAGAATTATATTTCCGGTCTGATGGTCAACCACGACACATGGATTGCCGCAGGTGTTGAGTTCGTCATCGAAAATGATCTGGGGCGGGGAGAACGTTTGTCCGCCATCGGTGGAGCGTCTAAGAAGGATGTCTATGTCGCCTGTGTCAGAAGCGGAATTTTTTCTTCCTTCGCAAAAAACCAATATTGTACCGTTTTTGGTGGTTGCGATCGCTGGTACTCGATAGGTGTGGTACGAGGCGTCACCGCTTGTAAATAGCTTTGTGGAGGTTGAGGGGACAATATTTGCAGGTGTTTTTTTTGGCGGAACGGGCGCGGTCTCAGCTATAACAGTGCCGGCGAACAAAGTTAATATAACTAATGCCCTTGCAACGATCATTCTTGCGAAGACTCCACATTAAACCACAAAAGGCGACCC
>VRUF01000322.1 GCA_019456245.1 Planctomycetota bacterium
TGGTCTGACTTGTTCTTGGCGGATGGAGGGGTTATTAACTTCAACTCTGACGTAACACTTACTCACGCTGCAAACAAACTGACTATAGGTGGTGGTGATTTACACATTGCTAACACCTTTGGCCTCATCATAGGTCACACGGCACAGCTTACGATTGATAACGTCGTTCCAGAATTCCAAGTATTGGGCACGGGAGGTGAAGATTCAAAGATCGCCGTAGGGCGATTTGGCGGTGGCAGCGGATCAAGCATAGTTTTGATGGGTTCCCGCAACGTAACATTTGGCTCCTTCACGGTGGTCTCAGATGGGGATCAAATCGGATCTATCGTCTTCGTAGGCGACGACGGCTTTTCGTACAACAGTGACTTCGCAACGATTGGTGTGATTGCCGATGGTACCGTCACCGGTCAAGACATGGTTTCGGGGGCATTGATATTCAGTACCACGAGCGGTGCTGCAACTTCTACCGAAGCCCTCCGCATTGATTCGTCGCAGAACACGAGCATTCCACTAACCAGCAAGCTCCTGTTCGACTCGACAGGTGGCGACACCTACATCTACCAAGAATCTGCAGATGACCTGCATATTGTTGTGGGTGGTGTTGGCTACATACAGATCGACCAAGATCTCGACTCAATGAGCATTGGCAACGGGTCGAATCCGCTAGATTACATTCACCGGGTTTTCCAGAGTAATTTCACCTCTGGTGGTAGCGGGTCAGGCACGTCATTTATGAACTACTGGCACGGTACTCTCACAGGTGCCAGTGGAGACACGACAAAGCTGGTATCAAACTACTTTGAGGGATTACTTGTAACCCAAGCTGTAGACGAGGATATTGGCTACCTCGCCAATGTAGCGATAAACGAGCCGCGCATAACGAACAACCTACTTGGTGGGAAAGTCCCTGACATTGGTGCAGCCTTATACATTGTGGGCGCGCCAACTCAGGCAACTACCAACGCTGCGATATATGTGGCGAGTGGGGATGTTTACCTGCTAGGTGAACTGACTCTTGGAGCTAATACCGTAACCAACGCCGTCATAAATACAGAAGAGTCGTTTTTCTTCAATATCGACAGCGACAACAACGGAACGGAGAGCTTCAGTTGGAGGCACAGTGCTACAGGTACAGGTGGTACGGAACTGATGAACTTGAGCGAATCTGGACTGATGTTCCTGACTAACAGCGGCGGCCTCGTCATAGGTCATACGGCGCAGGTTGCGTTTAATACAACTAACTATGAAATGCAGCTACTTGGCACATCGGGCACGGACAGCACGTTTGCCCTCGCCCAATGGAGCAATGGTGTCGGAGCACCAAGAATCAATTTCTTCAAGGGACGAGGTTCTGTGATAGGTGCTACTCCAGCTGCCGGCACTTTAGTTCAGAATAATGACGGTCTAGGCGACCTATATTGGCTTGGTGATGATGGCAATGGATCAAATAGAAACATCGAAGCTGCGAGAATAGCAGCATTTGTCGACGGTACCCCCGGTACAGCGGATATGCCAACAAGACTGGTGTTTTACACAACAGCGAATGGAGCGGCGAATGTGACCGAAGCCCTCCGTATTGATTCGAACCAAGACGTGTCAATGAGAAATGCTTCAGAGTTTTTTATTGGAACCGCAGCAGTTAGCGGGAATTATACAAATTCTGAAACTTCAACTGGTTTGACGATAAATCAAGGTGCTGGTACCAGTTATGATGAGGTAATTTCTCTTAAGGGTGGGCAAACAGCACATGGTATTACTGACCAAACAGAAACCGACACCTATGGGACATTTCAGAATGCCCATAATTCACAAGGTGGACTTATGATAAAGGGGTACGCAGAGCAGACAGTTGCTTTAGCTTTGCAGGGATTTTCTACTACCGATAACACAACAAAATCAACAGCAGGGCAGGCCGTTGTGGTAGTTCGTGGAGGTAAAAAATCAGGAACAACCTATGGGGCAGTGGGTGCAAATGCAAATATATTTTCTGTCCGAGATGAAGGTGCTGGGTTAACTAAATTTATTGTAGATGCCGAAGGAGATACTTGGCAAACGGGGGGTATATCATTTGCCGGGGATTTACTAGCAGGTGCAACTCCAACTGCAGGAACTACAGGACAGATTTTAACATCTAAAGGATCGGGTACACCTCCAGAATGGGAAGCTGCTGCAGGAGCTACGGATGTGCAGACATTCACAGGAAGCGGAACATGGACAAAGCCCGCTGGAGCAACATACGTCTTTGTGGAAGTAGTGGGCTCAGGTGGCGGCGGTGGTTCTGGGAAAGTGTCCACAACAGGTGCGGCTAAATCTGGCGGTTCTGGCGGCGGTGGTGGTGGACGACTATACAGATTCTTCCTTGCTAGTGCACTAAGTTCAACTGAGACTATAACTATCGGGGCTGGTGGTGGTGGCG
>VRUF01000051.1 GCA_019456245.1 Planctomycetota bacterium
CTTCCGATCTCCCGGAGGTAAGAGTAGGCGGTTGTTCTTTCAGCCCGTCGGACGTAATGAAGGAACTGGACCCGACGGCCTTTAGGATCGGAACCCAGGAAAATCTCGACAGCCTGACAGAGGACTGCCAGCTTTACGAATCCAAAGGAGAGCATTACACCATATTCGAAATCGAAGAAATGCTGGACGAACTCGAAGCAGAATAAAAGCAGGAAAACAGCTAAGTGCGGTAATAAGCTATTGAGAACACTGCTTGTTGAAGTAAGTTGGCTTGGCTTAAAGGAACCATGGATGCGGGAGATTTATAACAAAGTCAGACGTGGTGATACGAAACGTTCAAAGGTAGCAATAGTTGCAGTTGCCAGACAATTGTTGGTACGCTGCAGGGCTATTCTCAGGGCAGGGGGGATAAGATGTGTAAAGACTACTGTAGCCTCTCCTAACCTGAATCCCTTCGTTGAGTGGTTTGTCAGGAGTATTAAATCTGAGTGCATGGACAAGGTGCTTATCTTTGCCGAGTCTCACCTGCGGTATTGTGTCAATGAGTATATTGAGCATTACCACGCAGAACGCCCGCATCAGGGTATAGGCAATAACATCATTGAACCCCTCCAGGCGAAATTCAGCTAAAATATGCTCAAAATATTCTTGCCTGTGGTTTTTAAGCTATTATAATCACATTGTAGTTATTCTTTTATGTTCTACTATAGCTTACAGGCAACTGACTATCAGAATTCAGAACTACGAAAAAAAAGAATCTTACCGTCGGTTGCTGAATTTTAACCGGGAACATCTTTGAGTAAGCAAACAATCAATATTTTACTGGTTGAAGATGACCAGGAGCATGTCAGGCTTGTTCAGCGTGCATTCAGGGCTTACCTTGGCCGTTTTTGTCTGACTGAGGCGGCAAGTTTAGAAGATGCACGTGTCAGCTTATCTGAAACCTGTCCAGACCTTGTTATTACCGATATGCGGCTTCCGGATGGTCGAGGGATAGAACTACTGGCTCCTGAGGAAGGGAGTCGGCGATTCCCCATGGTTGTGATGACCGGTTTTGGTGACGAGCAGTTGGCGGTTGAAGCGATGAAGGCCGGTGCGCTGGACTATGTAGTCAAGTCTCACGAGACGCTGGTCGATATGCCGCACATCGCCGATCGTGCCCTGAAACAGTGGCGTTATCTCATCGAACGCAAGGGTGCCAAAGAAAAACTTCTCAAGTATGAGCAGCGTCTTCAGTCGCTGATGTGTCAGTTGACCCGTGTTGAAGCGAAGGAACGAAAACACATCGCCGGAGTGCTTCATGACGATATAATTCAAAACCTTGTCTTTATGAAGATGAAATTCGATGATTTGCGAGCTTTCTCTTCGTCGCATGAGCATAGCGAAACACTCGGTAAAATAGAAGACCTGGCCGACGATTTAATTACAAAAATGCGTACGCTGACGTTCGATCTAAGCTCGCCTGTTTTGTACGATTTGGGATTAGGTCCTGCTGTAAAAGAGTGGCTCAGTCGCCAGATCGAACAAAAGCACGGTATTTCCGTTGATTTTGAAGATGACGGTCGAGTTGGGCTGTTAAGCGAAGATTTGCGTGTTCTTCTGTATCGCGGAGTTCGGGAACTTTTGACAAATGTAGTCAAACACGCGCAGACAAAAAGCGTTAAGGTCTCTATTCGGCGAAACAGGGACAAAATTATCGTCGCGGTTGAAGATGACGGACTCGGTTTTACAGTGCCGAAAGACGGGTTTAAGTATGATATGTCGGGTGGTTTTGGATTATTTACTATCAGTGAAGGCCTGGAACAGTGTAACGGCAGCCTGCAAGTTGAGTCGGAACCCGGGCATGGAACCCGAATTACTTTAACAGCTCCGTTACAAGAATAAGAATTTATTAATATTAGAGAATAATGATTATGACAATTAGAGTTATAGTAGCAGAGGATCATGCGATCGTTCGCGAAGGGCTTTGTGCTCTTATTGAAAGAGAACCGGACTTAGAAGTTGTATATGAAGCCCAAAACGGTCAGCAGGCGGTTGAACAGGCACGGCAACTCAAACCTGATGTGGTCGTAATGGATGTGAGTATGCCGGACATCAACGGCATTGAGGCGACGCGGAAAATCAAAATTGCTATGACTGATGTGCAGGTGCTGGCATTGTCGGTGCATGATAAGCCTGAATATGTAATGGACATGATTAAGATGGGAGCGTCGGGTTATTTGCTGAAGGATTGTGTTTCTTCGGAACTGGTACATGCCATTCGAAGAGTGGCCGCGAACGAATCCTACCTTAGTCCCAAAATAGCGTCGATCGTTATTAATGAACACCTTGGGAAACAACAATCATCATCTGATCGTCGTGCAAATGTTGTTCTAAAGGATGATGAACTCGACATTCTTAAGCGCCTGGTTGAAGGTGAAACTGCCGGACAGATCGCTGACCATTACAAAGTAACTGTTAAGGCAATTGAGGCCCGGCGACGGCGGATACTAAGTAAACTCAACATCGATAACTTTGCAGACCTTGTCAAGTATGCTATCCGTGAAGGCTTAACCAGTTGTTAGGTTAGTACTGCGACATTGCGGAATAATCAAAAATTTTTACAATTTTTTTTACATCTGCAATTTTCAACCATATCTTTTCTTTGCCTATGGAAACAGCCTCCGAGGTCCGGCAGTAACCAATGGTTACATTTACTGCCGGTAAAAAAACACGCGTACCAGTCCTGATAAGCATGATTTTATTAGAGAATTGACGTAAAATAAAATCAAACATTAATATCAGTATTAAAAACGAAATCCTAAAACTTCTCATTTGAACTTCCCCTGCCGTCATTCAGGTATATTGCCCAAAATAGACATTCCTTTGGTTACAAAATACGGTCTATTAGGCGTTATCTATCTGGGCAATTTACTTAAAGATGGTATTTTATGCGGTCGATATATAGTTAAATACTGAAAGATATAGCTTTTTACGGAGGAGGGGCTGAAAGTATGAACTATGAGACGTACAATCAGGGATTTTGACATAATCAGTGTTATCATGCGGGTGATACTGGTGTTTCTGGCATTTGCATGTTCACAGCCATGCAATGCGGCAACGAAGGCACGAGTTGCTATCGTACACCTTAAAGGGATTAAACCATACCAGCAGTTAGGCAAATCGATTACCCGCACTCTTGGGGGCAACCTGCGGTTAAAAACGTTTGAACTCGATAACAAGCCGAACGACAAAACCACCGAAACAAACCTGAAGAAGTTCAATGCGGATGTGGTCGTTTGTGTTGGGCGCAAAGCGTACATGTTTTGTGATTTGCTTGGAGGCATCGGTCCGCTGGTGTCGGTTTATGACAGTACTTTACTTTCCGAACTGAATCCATTTTATACGTTACAGTATTTGCGGCCGGAAGCTAAAAAGATTGTCGCTCTTATTGATGAAAGTGCGTCCGGAGCGATGGCAAAGGCGGCGGAGAGATTTGGTTTGGATCTGACAATGGCGCAAACCAATCCCGATCCCTGGCATAAGATATACGCTGGCGGCGACGCGATCATTTTAGACAGCGGGGTCTTGATCCTAAAAACCGATCCCGCAATGACAATGTCCGAAAACGCCCCGGTAATCGCGGTTCTCGACGGTAGTGTTACGGCGTATCAAGAACTTCTGAAAGACTGTGTTCGCCAATTGCCCGCGATAGATAGAATTATTGATCTCAGCAGCGACAAAAATAACAACCTCGCCGATGAACTGGCCAGCAGCAAAGACGCTATGGTGTTGTGTATCGGGGCAAATTCATATCAACAATGCAAAAAGATAGATACAGGCTGGCCGACATTGATAGCAATCAAAACTACACCGGCGAAAGGCGACATTGATCGGTGGGGAAACAACAGCGGCGTAAGTATGTTTATCGAGCCGCATGAACAGATCGAAGCTTTGGACATGTTGGCAAAAAAACCTCTCTCTCTGGCATTGCCTTACAATCCTGAAAACAGCGAGATGCTCGTATTGAAAGCTTTGTTATACAAACATAATAATATTACGGTTGTTCCGCTGCCTGCATCTGATTCGGGCTGGGCAAGCAGGGCCATAAACAAAGCATTCGCAGATCATGATGGCGTATGGGTAATACCGGACAAGACCCTTTCAGTCGCTCCGCTCCAAAAGCTGCTGTTGGAGGAATCCCTGAAACAAAAAAAGATATTGGTAACGATGATGCACCCTTACACAAAACGCGGTGCGATGATGTCGGTAAGCGGAGTAAGCAAGGACAACGGCGCCCTCTGTAAAAGGATCGCTGAACTGGTTAACGGACGACTGAACGGTTCAAACACGGCAGGCAGGATCGTGTCATCACCGGCGTCAATATCGCTGAACGCAAGGACGATAGAAAAACTAAAATTCAAAGCGCCCGATTCAATATTGGATCGCGCAGAAGATGTATATGGTAAATAAAATTAGTCGCAAAGGAAGGCGAGAACTCTGTGTCTCTGTGGCAGAAATAAAAACTAATTATTGAAAGAATAGATGAGTAAATTAAATGAATATTTTGAGCAGATGAGTTTTCGTACGCGGATGCGTCTTGGGACGATACTGGTTATATTTCTTGTTGTCTCTCTTGGCGTTTCGGTCTCGATTTACCGTCAGGGTCGCGACCAGCTTAAGGCTCTCGATGAGCTTGGCGAGTATATTGCCATGAATCTTAGCGAAAACAGTGAACTGGGTATCCTGTCCGAAGAGCAGTCCAACCTCGATCAGCCGTTAACGGCGGTTCTAAACGAGGACCAGGTCTTCGGTGCAGTGGTGTATTCAAACGAAGGCAAAATGATCGGATCCAAAAGACAGGATACGGCGTATGCATTGAATGACATGGACGTTTCCCGGCAACTGGCACTGGTCAAAGACGCTGGCAATGTAGTCATTGTGCAAAACAGTATATCCACCGGTCAGAGGCTTAGAAGCTATTTTGCCGCCGTTATGATCGAACCTTTGGCAGACGATTTTTCCAACGTCGAAACCGCCCAAAGCCAGTTCGCAGGTTTTGTGCGGGTGGATATGTCACTCGATCAGCTTTTCGCCAAAAAGGCAGCGGTCCTGTGGCAGAATCTTGTACTGATGCCTGTTTATATCCTCATCGGCGTTATATTTTCAATAGGTGCAGAGATACGTATTTCAAAACCGTTGAAAAAACTGGAATCCGCGGCATTTTTGATCGCGCAGGGTGATTTCAGCAAGACAATAAGCATAACAACAGCCGATGAGATCGGCGCATTGGCCCAGACATTCAACAACATGAGCGCCGATCTGTCAAATACGATAAACAAACTCAATTTCAGCAACGATGAACTCGAGGCAATCAACATGGAACTGAAGGACTTTACGTATATTGTCTCACATGATTTGCAGGAGCCTCTAAGAAAGGTCCATTCCTTCGGACAGTTTTTAATAGAGGACTGCTACGACCAGTTGACAGAAGAAGGCAGGGACTATATCGACCGAATGCAGAGGGCCAGCATGAAGATGAAGGGGCTTATACAGGACCTGCTAAAGCTCTCAAGAGTCAGCACCGACGATATCGTTTCATCCGTTGTCAATACCAACGAGATCGTCAACAGCGCACTGGATGACCTGTCCGTGGCGATAGAAGAATGCGACGCGAACGTTGTGGTAAACCAGATGCCGTCCGTTAGCGGACAGAACACGCAGTTGACACAGCTTTTTGAGAATATCATTGGAAACGCACTGAAATACAGAAGTGATGAAAGGAAACCAAGGATTGAAGTCAGCGCGACGCAGCAAAACGGCAGGGTAACTTTCTCAATAGCCGACAACGGTATCGGGATCGAAGAGCGGTTTCTTGAGAAGATTTTTGGCGTTTTCCAGCGACTCCACAGCAACACCAGCAGTTATGATGGCACGGGGATCGGGCTGGCATTGTGCAAAAAAATCGTCAAACGCCACGGCGGACGGATATGGGTCACATCGGTCATCGGACAGGGAACGACGTTTCATTTTACGCTTAAAAGCGCAGAGGCAAATATAACAGTATCTTGATAAAGGTTAAATACAGGAAATATTATTATGGAAAAAGAATACAAACAAGACGTTCCGATCCTTCTGGTGGAGGACGACGAAGACGATGTGCATTTGACACAAAGGGCGTTCAAAAAGGGACATATTCTCAACAAACTTTACGTCGTTAGCGATGGCGAAGAGGCAATGGAGTTTTTAGAGCATTGCGGAAGGTACTCCAACCCCGCCGCCGCACCCGAGCCGGGAGTTATTCTGCTTGATCTGAATATGCCCCGTATGAACGGACGTGAAGTACTCAAAAAAATAAAAGCCAACGACGAATTAAAGCACATCCCGGTTGTTATCCTGACAACATCGGACCAGAAGGAAGACATCCGCAAGTGTTACGACATCGGAGCCAACACTTTTATTACCAAGCCGGTCGAATTCAGCAAATTTCTCGAGGCAATTGTTACTACAGGCAAATACTGGCTTTCCATTGCAAAATTAGCAGAGGCTGAAACCGTCGCGAACTGAATTACAATGAAATTAAAAAGCGAGGCACACAGATATGTTTGAGGAAAAGGCTATACGGGTACTTATCGTGGACGATGACCGTGAAGACGCGATGATAGCAGGCCGCTATCTGGACAAATTCCACGAATGCAGCGCTGCCTCTGAATACGCCGAGGATTTGGATTCGGCTTTGGAGCATTTGGCCAATGCCGATTTCGATATAATACTTCTGGATAACAGACTCGGCTCGGGCATAGTCGCAAGGGACATTCTGAAGGAATTCGAGGTTAGAAATATCAATATCCCGGTTGTGGTCATCACCGGTCAGGGCAACGAAACAACCGCCGTCGAGCTGATGAAAGCAGGGGCTTACGATTATATCAGCAAGGGCATGTTAGGCACGGAGATACTCGAGAAAACCGTTCTAAACGCTATTGAGCGACACGGGTTAATAGCACGGCAAAAACAACTTGAGATTTCGCTCAAGCGTGTAAACGCACAGCAGCGGATCATCCTCGACTCGGTGCGTGCGATGATATGGTATAACGACCATGATGGTCGAATTCAGCGGGCCAACAAGGCAACTGCCCACGCCGTGCAACTTGATATTGACGAAGTGGTCGGCAAAACGGTTGCCGAGCTTTTCAAACTCGCTATAGATGATGACATCGCGGACAATATCGAAATAATCGATTCCGGAAACGCGAAACTCGACATCATAAAACAGCTTGAAACAGTACAAGGCAAAAAGTGGTTTCACATAGACAAGGTGCCGTATCTCTCAGAGAAGGGCGATACAGGCGTGATAGTCTTTGCGTTTGATATTACAGAGCGTAAATTCGCAGAGGAAAATTTACAAAAACTAAACGAACAGCTTGCCGCCTCGACCGAGCAGTCCAACTTGATGGCCGAGGAGGCACTGAACGCAAACAGGGCAAAGAGCGAATTTCTCGCAAATATGAGCCACGAGATAAGGACGCCGCTAAATGCCATTCTCGGATTCGGCGACGTACTCGCAGAGGAGGAACTGACCATCGAGCAGAGCAAATTTATCGACATTATCGTCCAGAGCGGAAATAACCTGCTCAATTTGATAAATGATATTCTTGATTTTTCAAAAATCGAAGCCGGCAAACTAGAAACCGAAATAGTTGACTGCTCATTGGCAGAGATACTTGCAGGGATTGATTCGCTGCTTCGGCCGGAAGCGATGAAAAAGAAGTTAAAATTCGAGATATTGCAGTGCACAGAACTGAATGCCACGATTCGTACCGACCCAACCAGGCTAAGACAGTGTCTGATCAATCTGGTGGCCAACGCTATTAAATTCACCGGGGAAGGACACGTGTACGTAAATGTTTCCATGGAAGACAAAGTCGATCTCGGACCATGTATACGCTTCGATGTGGAAGATACAGGAATAGGGATAGAACTGGAAAAACAGCGGTTGATTTTCGAATCGTTCTCGCAGGCCGATTACAGTTCAACACGTAAATACGGAGGAACAGGACTGGGACTGGCAATTACGAAACAATTAGCGCAACTTTTAGGCGGAACTCTCTCGCTTACCAGTGAATTCGGCAAAGGCTCCATTTTCTCAATGATCATACCAACAAACATTAACGCTGCTGAACAGAAAATATTCGACAAGTACGAAGGGATAAAACATCTCCAGGACAAACCGCTATCTCCGGATCAGCCGCGACTTGCCGGGCGGGTACTCATTGCCGAGGATAATTCCTCCAATAGAAGGCTGATCAAGCTACTGCTTGAAAAAACAGGATGCCAGGTCGTAACCGTCGAAGACGGATTTGAAGCGGTCGAAGTTGTAATGAACGAAAAAATCGATATCATTTTAATGGACATACAGATGCCGAATATGAATGGTTACGAGGCCGTCGCCGCCATTCGTAAGGCTGGTTTCGATGTCCCGATTATCGCTGTTACAGCCAACGCTATGAAGGGAGATGAAGAAAAGTGTATCAAAGCAGGCTGCGATGACTATATATCAAAACCCATTAACAGAATAAATTTATACGATGTGATCGCCAAATATTTAACTCCGGTCAATATGTCATGAAAACAAAAAACTAAATATTTTTAAGGAGATTAATATGTTTAGTAAAGCACAAAGTCAGAAAAATGTTAGCACTGGTCTCAGGCACTGTCGCCTGGGAAAAACGGTAATGTGGACCTTTCTCATTCTTGCCTTTCTTTTGAGTGCTGGCACTCTATGTGCTCAAACCGAAGACGAGGTCAGGGAAAAACTCGAAGAAGCCGGTGAAGAGGGACTCTTAATGTTCTTTGACCCGGGTGAGATTATGGTGACATCCTCTGCACGCAGGCCCCAGCCGCTATACCGTGCATCTTCCGCTATGTACGTCATAACAAAAGAAGACATCAGACAGTCGGGTGTAACAAAAATAGCAGATCTGTTACGTTTTGTACCGGGAATGGATGTATCGCAAAGAAGGCCTTATGAGTTTGCTATAGGTTCCCGTGGATTTAGCAAGTGGTCAGCATCAAGATTACAGATTTTATTAGACGGCAGACCCCTGTATGACTCCTTTCAGGCAGGTGTCAATATTGATTTTCATCCGATATTTCTCGAAAACATCGAACGAATTGAAATAATGCGAAGCCCAGGTGGTGTAGTTTGGGGCGTCAACGCACTTAACGGCGTTATCAATATCATCACAAAAAAAGCTGCTGATACTCAAGGTGGCCTTGGATATGGTGGATTCGGAAGCCATGCGACCCAAGAGGGCTTCATACGATATGGTGGTACCGAGGGACCGTTAAGCTGGCGTGGTACAACCGGTGCATTCCACGATAATGGATTTGGACTTAACAGGGGTAATGATAACACCGATTATGTGCAATCGTTCCAGTCTACCGGATTGGGTGAAGTAAAATTAAACGATGGGAGTATACTTTCTTTATCAGGCGGACATAAGTTTTTCTCATATGGTACTGGTTCCAGCGGCTCTAAGCATAGATCAATGCAGTACACGAATTTGATTTGGGATAAAGAGTTAGATGAGGATAACAGCATACAAATGCGTTGGTCCGAAACCTACTTTAAACGTGATAATCTTACTCAGAATATATGGACTCGTGAAGATATGCTTGAGTTTAAGCACATTGCTCAACGCGGTATTCACAATATTGTCTGGGGTGCAGATTATACTCGAGATGCCGTACGTACGAGGACTACTACCACTGATATACTCAGCCCTGACCGCTTTAGAAACGACCAGGCAAGCGCATACATACAGGATGAAATTGCCCTGCGAGATGATTTATGGCTGACTTTAGGCTACCGTGGCCATCATAATGAGCTGAGCCATTATGACTGGGCAGGTAACGTAGCATTGGTTCATGAGATAGTGCCAAAACATTTCTTAAAAGCCGCCGTCTCAAGGTCATTCAAAAGACCTTCCTTCCTTGAAGAGTTTGCTGATAAGAGTAACGAACGAGGAAATCAAAACCTTAGAAACGAAAAGTTGCTTGCTTATGAGATCGGTTACCGCGGCCAATTAAGAGATAATCTTGAATTGAATGTAGAAGGTTTTATCAATGAGCACGAGGATTTAATCGCCAAGGTATCAAGCTTAAGTAACCGCTACTACAATGTCCATGACATAACCACTTATGGTCTTGAAACGGCAATCGATTGGCGGCCGAAAGATTGGTGGCTGGTCCGTGGTTTCCATGTTTATGAACATCAAACAGAAGAAAATAAAATTAATGTTACCGCTACCGGCAAATTAGGAATGAATCCAGTTCCACAAAACAAGGTAGGCCTGACAAACAGATTTTACCTCGATGACAAGACAACTCTTAATACCAGAATGTTCTGGACGGACACCTATGGAGATTCTTCTGGTAACAGGATACCAAGATTCTTAAGAGTTGATTTCAGATTGGCCAAAAAAATCTGGGATGACAATGCCGAGATCGCTTTAGGTGTTAACAATTTAACTAACGGCAATCACTACGAAGGAGGAACTTTAGGTGCAGAAGTTCCGAGAATTGTTTATGCTCAGTTCTTCCTTAAATTCTAATTGAATAGTCTATAATAAAAAAGGGACGCTTGAAAAAGCGTCCCTTTTCTTTTCAACCTAAAAAGTCTTATTCCTCATAGGATATCTGAAGAACCGGGTCATTCGCAGATTCCTTACTGTACCAGTCAAGGTTAGCAGCATCTTGTGTAGTTTTCAGTCCTAAGGTGTATGTGCTGTTTCCGTCAACTTCATCGGACACATCGAATACGTACCATGTCTGGCTGGATACATCTTCAATAGTATCCAGTGACGAACCCCATGTAAGGTTATCGTTGTTCCATGTAAGTGTATTTTCATCCCACGTGCCGGTTACAGGATAGACGGTAGTGTCGTCTATCGCGCTGCCTTCAGATTTTATTTTAAGTTTGGCGGCAGTTATTGTTCCACTGATACCGCTAACTGTAAACTTAAGATACGCGTATTTCTCCTTGCTGCTACCGGAACCTCTGGGACGTACATAGCTCTTACTACCATAATTTTTGCTCTGTGCACCTTGATTTACAAACGTATCATCCGTAGGATAAAATTCATTAACACCGCCGGGATATATCTTAAAGAGCTTTGACTGATAGGCCAAAAGGTCTACGCTCATAGTATTATACTCTTCAGAAATATCTCCGGACCACAATTCTTCTGTAGCATACGTAGTAGTACCGCTTAATCCGGCTCTTGCTAAATCAACGGATTTCTGTGTGCTGCTGGTACCGTAGTTAAATACCGCAACATAAAAAACGTCATTAGCATCCTCATAGACAAAAATATCGTCAGGGTTGGTCCCAGTGTCGCCTTCAACAGCTTTGAAAACCCAATCGTTCCGCGCAACTGCATTTACCTTGGCATTTGTAAAATACTCTTTGGCAAGGTTCTGGTGGGCGGTGTTCGTCCAATCCATCCCGGATACAATCATTCCTGTAATAACGCCTGCGTTGTACCTGGTCTTCGCTTCGTTAGCATTTCCTCCGCTGACCTCGTAATCTATGTTACCAGTGTCCATGTATGGATACAGGTTACCAAGCCACCAGCCGTAAGTCGTCGAATTAAGCTGGAACTTAGTATCTTCAATCGTATAGAAAACATCGTTCGATATACGCCTTGAATGTGCATACTGATAAGGGAACAGAGGTGAAATCGCCAGATTTACATGCATTGCGCCATCTATCCGATCCAGGATATACTGCATACCGTCATTATATGCCTGCACACCTGTTGTTATATCGGTGTCATAGAATTCACCTTTCCATATTCCGCTTTCTATAAAGTCGAATCTAACATAATCATATCCCCAGGCTTTATAACGATCCATTTGGTAGTCTACTCTTTCACGAAAACCCGGATGAGTGGGGTCAAGCAGGTGCCGTGTGCGATCAACTATAGGGTTATTCTGATCGTCTCTAAGAAATATGTCATTCCATGTGTATGTTTCCGAGCCTGGTACAAGGTCGTCATAATCAACACCTTCGCCGCCGCCGAGGCAAAAAGGCTTCCAGTAAATACCAGCTTTCTGTCCGTTAGTATGGAAATAATCAGCAAGGTCGTTCACGTCCTGAATGCTGAGCATTGGCCAATTTCCTGCAAGAATCATATAAACGGTGTCCTTGTCATTTACAAAGCTGTTATTTTGCAAATTGTCACTTATGAAATCAGAAACATCTGCAAGATCATTGTAAGTCATCTTCTCGTCCGGAAAACCGTGGCTTCGGGCTTTAGTCTTCCAGCCAAAAGGTATGCCGCCATTATCACCGCTGGGGGTAGCAAGTTTAGGTACTACGGAAGTATTTTCTCCGGCAAATTCTTCCATTCCATCACGCCAGTCAGTATAGTAGCCTACCATGATTTCCGGTGAACAAATGCTGTCGCCCGATATTTCACCATGATCCATAGGCTCTTCAGGGTGTGGGATTCCGCCGTAAATCGACAAGCTATCCAGCTTATTGCTAGAACCACTGTAGTCTATGCCGGTTTTCCATGTATCATGTGTAACCGAACCTAAAACCAAGCCATTTCTGCTCGTATTGTCATAAAATGCACCGACTTCATAACTTGTTCCGGTAGTATTCATAGACTTTGCATTGTAGCTTACGCTAAAAGCATTACCAATCGGAACACAAAGAGCAATGTTATCATCATAACTGCCAATGTCTACACCTCCTGTAGTATCCATTATTACAGGTCCCATCCAGTTTGAACTTAAACTTGTTCCCTGCATTTCGACCGTCATTAGGAAGTAGTCATCTCCTTCGAGATAAAAGTGTTGTTTCATAGTCGGATTGCCGCCGCCGGTACAAGTAATAATCGTCTCGCTGCCATTTGTTGTGCGGACGCGACTCGTGTAGTCTTTACTGGTTACAACAGTTGGCAATTTAACCTTGCTGTAAAAATCAGATATTTTTTCCACATTGTTATGGAAGAAGTCTGCAATTCCATTATTCAGGTCATATTCTATTTTAACGTTACTATTCGTAAACGTAACAACATCAGGTTCTGAAGAGCCGCTAGTTCCGGTTACCGTGGTTTTACCTGAATTTGTAACATTGTAATCAACGTCAACTGTGCCGCTGCCGTCATAGGCAGTGATGTAGCCGCTTGTAACATAACTATTTACCGTGCTGGTTTCGTCACCGTCTATTATCAGTGTGCCTTCCGTGATATCCAAATCTCCACTGGAAGTCATTGTTATGTCGCCGCAACTTATAGTACCCCCATCAAGATTGACTGTACCTGTACCTGTATCAAAGGGGATATTCATCGAAACCTTAACATTAATTGTACCGCCGGTCATATTAACAGTACCATTTCCGGCAAACCCAATATTAAATACTCCATAAGAGTTATCGTTGATATTGATCGTACCGCCACTCATATTAATTATACCGGTACCGCCTGAATACCTTCCTACGTGTATTTTCTTTGCCGCTGCCGTCAAGCTGCCTCCGCTGATGTCCAGGTAACAAGTCCCATTGTTATGGCCTATGCTTGCCTTTTGGCAGATCGCTGTTACACTGGAATCGATTTCGCAATGCGAACCGCTAACATCGATTATAGCAAAATCTGAACTCGACGGCACGCCATTATTCCAGTTGCCCGATGTACTCCAGAGATGTCCTGAACCATTATCTGTCCAGTTTATATCCGCCCCTGAGGCTATGCCGCAAAAGCATAATGCGAGAATAAAAATTGTTATCATTTTGACTGTAAACATCGTTTTTTTCATCAAGTGTTTCATTTTTCTGGTTCCTTTCATTTTTATTAAGATTTTAATAATTCATAAAAAAACTTTTCTGGATCCATCCACATTGACGTAATAGCCGATTCCCGTTATTCATAGCAGTTGATGTTATAGTATTCTAGTGCTTTGCCCGAGATAAAATGTCTGGTTCAGCGTCGAGGCAATTAGTCAGATGCAAGGCGAGCGAAGCAGCCAATGTCAAAGCATTGGCGCTGCAGCTCAACGAAGCAGGTGGCTGATTGAATCAAGCTGACCGGACACTTTTAGCCGGACACAGTACTAGAG
>VRUF01000323.1 GCA_019456245.1 Planctomycetota bacterium
TGGGATTGTGATTAGCCCTGTTTGCCTGTGGATATTGGGCAATTTTGCATCCTACAAGCCATATCTGCGGTCCCTTCATGCGGGCGTATGCACCATTTAGGTCGCATAGTCCAAGACGGAGCGACTTTACTTCCGTTCCAAGCAAAACAATACCGGCTTCGACCTTTTCGACAAACTCGTAGTCGTGATAGGCCTTCTTGTTCTTGATATGGACGGAAGAATAACCAGATTTATCCTTCTTCTTTGCCATTACCACATAATACCAGCCCTACGGTATTTTGCAAGCCGGCAAAGAACAATTAACTCCTTGCGGCGGCACAGAACTGGCCCATTAGCATCATTGCTTCGTTCATGGTTTCGGGTGAACCATCCATTTTTGCATAAGCGGTTACAAGGCTGACCAGTTCGGGATCGGCGGGTTTTTCTCCAAAATGATGGGCGACATTGACTATGCCTGCATCAAGGCCGTATTCCATGGCAACTTCGACGTAAGCCCTTGCAATGCCGACCTTGCGGCCTGGAAGGTCTCTACAGGAGTTGCTGACCCCCATCGAAAAATGTACGCCCTTCATTGAGGGGTCGTTCTTGATCTTTTTGATGGTCTCAAACGCCCGGAAGGTGTAGCCGGCAGCGCCGGGTTCCATGGGCATATCTATTGCCAGTGGGAATACCGTGGAATCAAAATATATTTCTTCGGGCTTGAAGTCATATTTTCCGACGGCTTTGTCGAAAAGCTCTTTGGCAAGGGTATAGAGTTCGTCTACAGAATGCGAACCCCCCAGGCCTGTGGGGGCTGTTTCGCTCATGAGAAGACCGATGAAGGAAAAATCGTATTCATTCTTTAAAGGCATCATTCTGTCAGCAGAGTAAACCTTGATAGAATTTACGAGCGGGGGAGCAACCGTTTCATCCGTATCATACCATTGCTTGAGTCCTGCGATCAGGACATCGTCGTCACTACTGTCGATGCAAACCGGGACGCCTTTGCCCCAGTTGCGTACGAGGCGGACGTATTCAATCATGAGGTCAGCCGATATGCGTGGGTTATCTTCACCAAATGCATCAACGTTAACTGCGATGAAAGCGGCGCCTTCATCGGCCTGTGACTGAATCAGATCCTTGATAAGATTTAATTCGTCACTCGGCTGGTCATAGGCGCCTGGTCCACGATCAAGAAGTTGACGCATTACTTTGCCATATCGCGGTATCGAAGCATGTACGGACTCGCCAATACCTATCAATCCTTTTGTCATTACAGTTTCCTTCTAATCACTAAAAACCAATCAAATCTACCTTTCTGAGACAGTGACACCGATTCTAACCCTTGGAAAGCAAAGAATACACAAAAACATTTGCATATTTTTGCCTTATATTTCCTTATGAAAAACATCTTTTTAGCTCCATACGAAAGCCGCTGTATGAGTGTGGACAACTTGTTGAAAACCCTGAAGTGGCGAGTCAATTAACGTTCTATCAGCAGCTATCGGAAGTAGCACTAATTCAATCTACTATAATGGCTGATAATCAACATTTTTGCCCCAGGCTGACCTTCAACGCTAAGTCTTTTTACAACAAGAAGTTATCACTCGCGGCGTTCACAGAAGGTAAAATATACCGCCTAGTCGGTATATTTGCCAATAGTTGTAGGTAAAAAGCTGTATCCATGTAGCCTTTTCCATGAGATGCAAGCTGCGCGTGGATAACTTGTAGACAAAGCCTGAAAAATGGTGGCAAATATGGCAGATCCTACGGCTGAAAAATGGTAAAATGCCCTAATAGAAGGGCTGTTGACGTGAGAAAAGGCTATTATTGCTTAAATGATAAAATTGTTGCCTTCATCTGCCTGCATGCATTTTCAGGGTCTTTTGGCTTTGAAACGGCAGAACAGATGGCGATGGAGGTGGCATCTGCTGCTAAAATCCGATCAAGATTTGTTGCGTCTATCCCCCCTATCGCTACATGGGGAATACCTGTAGATTCCAATGTCTTGATCGCTTTTCGAATATAATCACATCCAGCGATTTCCAGGTGCGGCTTGGTTTTGGTAGGAAATGCCGGTCCGAGTGCTATGTAATCAGGTGCCTGTGCGATGGCTGCTTTTAACTCTTGAGGCGAATGGGTGCTGATTCCGCATATCATCGGGGCCGTGGAAAGTTTTCTTGCATCCTGGATTGATATATCTGTTTGTCCCAGATGGACACCGTCGGCCTGGCTTAGAACGGCAATATCTATTCGGTCGTTAATTATGCTTATGACGTTATGTGAGTTGCAGATGCTGACAAACCTTTTGGCAAGTTCAAGCAAGGGGCGGGCCTGTATTTCTTTGGCGCGGAGCTGGAGGCAATCGGTTCCACCTAAGCAGCAGGCTTTGGCTAGTGCCAGTACCTTTTCGTGATCTGAGGAGATCGG
>VRUF01000324.1 GCA_019456245.1 Planctomycetota bacterium
CTGTCAGGAAAGCGCCGGGAATACCCAGAATATACCGCGACCAGACATCCCACATAAGCATTGTACGCGGACCTGCCAGAAAAACTACTGCCCATATTAAACTTAAAATAACGGTTAAAAATCTGTAAATATTTGGACTTGATGAGCGGGAGCCGAGAACTTTTGAACCGAAATGAACCAGAAATATAAAGGATACCGGCAACGTACCCATACGAATAATCTTAAGCGGCAGCGGATTTGCCAGGTGCTCGATAAGAATAAAAAGATCAAGCCATTCATTGATACCGTGAAGAATACCAAAAAAAGCGACAAACTTGATATATTTACTCAGGTCAAATGAACTGTCCTTCTTGGGATAAAGCAGTATAGCAAATCCCAGGATAAAGAACGCCAGACCATATATAAAAAACACTACTTCCATAAGAGCATAACCCTGTTAAGGAACAATAAAAACACAAACTAGCGGGATTATACCACAAGCAACAGCTTATTCCCACATTTCTCTGCTGTCTAAGGTAAAAATATTCACAACTCCGGTATTATATAAGTATACTGATCACGATTGAAAATTCCCGTTTTGTTCATGGTAACTTGCTTGCAAACAAATAGTTAACATTTTACTCGCGGGCATTTACAACCCTTAAGGGTATAAACAGCGTGTGTATTCGAAACGGATACTAAAGGGTACCCAGTTTACACGCCGAACCATTCTTTGACAGATGCGGTTAGCTGATCGCCTGTCTTTGCAGCCATAAGTGCAAGTTGGGCCTTTTTTCTTTCCGGATGCCTTTTGCAGTATCTAGCTGCAAACTTGCGAAAGTACCTTACCCCTTTGGAATGTCTGCGGCGGGCAGAAATCATGTCGTAGTGACTAAGTATCACCTCGCCCTGCTCTGCCAGTGTCGCAGGCTCAGGCTTTTTGTCCCCCTTCCACAACGCTTTAAGGTCACTGAATATCCACGGATTACCGATAGCCCCTCGTGCCACTAACACCCCGTCGAGTTTGTAAGTCTCTATCCGTTCGATAGCCTCTTCGGCGTCATATATATCACCGCTGCCTATAACAATCGTCTCCGGAAAACGCTGCTTAACTTCAGCAATGATCTCCCAGTCTGCCCGGCCCCGATATAACTGGCAAACGCTCCGTCCGTGAACTACCAGTGCATCGACACCGTCGCCGGTTGCGTTTTCACATATCTGCCAAAAGCAATCTCGTGATTGTTCGCCGCCTCCGTAACCAATTCGCAGTTTCATCATGACAGGACATTTAACAGCCCCGCGTACGGCAAGAAATATATCGCGGACTCGCTGGGGATCTTTAAGAAGGTATCCCCCGCGCCGGCGTCGAAGAACCTTCGGAGCCGGACATGCTATATTCAGATCGATGATATCGAATCCTGTTTCTTCCAGTGCACCTGCCGCTTTAGCCATCATTTCCCCAGTGGCGCCCATTATCTGGGCAGCTACGGGCTGCTCATTTTTGGCAACGTCAAGACCAAGCGAACGCCTCGCCTTCGCGCAAGCCGCTGTCTTGTCAAGCATAACACCGGTCAAAGTAAGCGGCGAGCCAAATTGGCGCGCAATACTTCGCATAGCCTCATCAGTATAACCACTGAGAGAACCCTGAAAAAAGGGCATATCAAGTTCTATATTACCGATCTTTAACATAATACCAATTCGCATAAAAAAATACGCGTTATGCGTGGTCTAATCTTTTTGCTAACAATCACTTACGAATTTTTCAACGCGAACTTTAAAAATACCAATTCGCATAAAAAAATACGCGTTATGCGTGGTCTAATCTTTTTGTTAACAATCACTTACAATATCTTCAACGCGAACTTTTATTACCCTAAAGGGTATAAGTGCGCCCCTCGAAGAGCAAGAGGCTCATTATCTGAAAAATGAAGCTAAATGTCAAACAAGAGGACACATTTGAAGTAAATTGATACGAGAGAGGCCAAAAATTGCGAATTGACAGCCAAAAAAACGAACTTTGGCAGTAATGATCTTGCAAAATCGCCCCAATAACGCTAAAGTATCCCTCGATCTGGTAAAAAACCAAATTGGGGTATAGTGTAATGGCAGCACGACAGACTCTGAATCTGTTTGTCTAGGTTCGAATCCTAGTACCCCAGGTCTTATACTGATCACGATTGAAAATTCCCGTTTTGTGCGCGGTAAGTTGTTTCCAAATAAGCAATTACAATTTCCAACGCGGGCATTTACTACCCTTAAGGGTACACCAGCATTATCGCCGGTTCGAATCCTGCCGGGCGTATTTCCGCACTTTTAACGGTAACAGAGCTCATCCCGTTTTTTCAATAGAAAATAGAACATAGAAAATTAAAATGTCACCCCGTCCATTTTTTTGTCTTATGGAAGGCATCCCGCATCATA
>VRUF01000325.1 GCA_019456245.1 Planctomycetota bacterium
TCCCCAAGCTTTCTTCTGTTGCCAAATAACCTCGTTGCCGTACCTGGGCCTCGCCCAATTTCACATGGGCACACTGAAATCCCTTTGCATCAGGATCGATCCCAATTGCATTCCTGAGTATCATTGTCCTCTCCTATAGAAAGATATTGGACCATCCATCCCGGCATCCTTGTAAAAAGCTATTACATGACTTTCGGGTATAGGAATTAATGTTGCATTAAACTGATAACCATGCTATTATTGGTACACTCTGAACCTGGGAGGGTGTAGCTGGATGGCTATCAATGATAGAGAAAGTCAGATCATGGACGCCGTTGCCCGTATTGAAAAGTCAGACTTGTCAGCGAGTGAGTACATCAAACTCAATGGAGCGCCTTTTGGTGTCGCCCAATTCTATCGGTATAGGGCGAAGCTTTTGAAAGAGGGCGCAGATGGTTTGAGGGATGGACGGCTGGATGGAAACAGGCGAAAGTTGGGCAAAGAGGAAACGACGTTTCTTCGCGGATTTGTGAAGGACAAAAAACAAGTAAGTCCCTCAGGGGCCGCGCGTGCTATAGCTGAGGAGTTTGGAACGATAGTGCACCGCTCGACTATGAGCCGGGCGTTGAGGAATCTCGGAGCGGCAACGGGACGAGGCACCGGTGATGTTGTCGACATGGAGCGAGTATCTTGTGCAGGATTTGAATTAGTAGCGGCCATAGCGTTGCACTTGGGCTGGCCTGAGCATACCGCTCGGTGTGTAATGGAGGTAATAGAATCACGAGGTGGGCAACCGCAGCCTGATGTACAACCGGACCGATCCGGGCGAAACTCAAAAGGCCAATTTACCAAAAGATATAATCAGCGGGCGAGTATACGGAAGACGAGGTTTGCCTCGATTGATGTGAAACGTTCAAGCAAGGATCTTCGACGGATGGATATTTTCCACACGAGTGAAAAGAATCTTGAACGGAAAGCGTTGGCAATTTTGGCGCTACCGTTAGTAACGCTAAACGGTCAGATCCGTCACGTAAACGCCTCACTGGGAAACGCACTTGCCGGTTTCTGCGGGTACAACTATAAGCAGGGAACCCTTGAGCGGTTTCTACGTGAATTGAAGTATCTTGGGGTCTCTGAGAATCTATTATGCAAACAGGTGCAATTTTGGCACAAGAATTGGGAGCAAGCAAACTCAGAATTACAGCTGCCGTTTCTGTGCTACTACATAGATGGCAACACCAAACCGGTGTGGTCTAAGGTAAGAGTGCAGCAGAACAAAGTGACCATGTGGGGCCGGGTAATGGGATGCATGGAACAAATGTTTGTTAATGATTGCTTTGGGCGTCCGATTTACTTTGAAACCTATTCAGGACAAGGCCCTGTAGGCGTGTATACGCTGTCGATGATGGAAAAAGTGGAGCAGTATCTCGAAGGTGCCGGTGTCACAAGTCGGGTGTGCCGTGTTTTAATAATGGATGGTGCGAGCAACAGCGTCGAGACATTGCGGGCGTTTGCGGCACAAAGTCGTTATCATTATATAACAACCTTGGACGACAATCAGTGGTCGACACGCAAAATGCGTAGTGAATGTCCTCCGCAGCGATACCGTTGGGGAAACGCAACAGTGTATGATTGTCAGATTGAGTTGGCTGATTCGAAAGAGAAGGGATATTTGATTGCAGTTCGGGCGATTCGAGTAGAATGGGATTACGGCAAACGGACAGTCCTGCTGACGAGTTTGCCGGCTGGAGGCGTCGGACCGAGCTTGGTGGTGAAGGGGTACTTTGATCGGTGGCCAAAGCAAGAGTTGATGTTTCGAGGTATGAAAGCACTGGCCTCACTTCACCGTGTAGCCGGCTATGGGAAACAGCAAATCGAAGACCCCGTTGTCCGTGAGAAGCAAGAGAACCTGCAAAACAGGATCAAAGTTCTGCTCGGTAAACTGAAAAAACCACTTGCAGAAATTGCCCAACAAACATGTGCTATGACGGCTCTTATCGAACAGGAGCGTGCACTGCGCAATGCGGGGGGCATCAAGAAAGGCCGGCGGGCGCTAAACAAGAAGGACCGGGAAGCGTTGGAAGCATGCGTTAGCGAAATTGGTCGAGTGCATCGTCGAATAAAAAAAATAGAAGAGCCATATGAAAAAGAATTCAAAAGCCTGCATCGCTGTGAGGCCGGTTGGTTGCGCCTACAAGGCAAGGAGTTTGTCTACAGAATAGATGTCGAGCTAGATCAAATCCTGACCTACTTTAGAGTGAGCCTGGCGAACTTATGCTCGTATTTCCTGAAAGAGTTTCTCAAGATGGGTCCGACCAACTTCATGACGTTAATGCAATCGGTCCTGCTGTTGGAAGGCGATGTTGCAGAGACAGATGAGAAACGCACGGTAGTGC
>VRUF01000326.1 GCA_019456245.1 Planctomycetota bacterium
CCACCTAACCCGATATAACCAGAGACAAGGTGAGTATATTCGTGATAAATCACGTCATTTTTCTTGGCCAGGTCCCAAAATATTGACACCCCATGCCCAAAATATAATCTCATGGTTACCCAGTCTGCGGAGGCATTATCGTGGCCGAAAGGGTAATCATCATGAACAGACGCCAGGACCTGCCCCCCAAGGCCAGGAAAGCCAACATCTTGCCAATAGTCTACATAATACTTATCAGCATGGTAGTAGACATTAGCATCGTCAAAGTGTGTGCCATCATGTTGTGTATAGCTTGGCGGTGTATATCGAAAATCTCTTGATTCGCTGTAGGCATCACCTAATTCGTCATTGGTTGCATCGATATAGGTCCCATCAAGGTAATACCCAGCGCCAAGCAGCCGGGGTATGGTGACAGTCGTTAACGAACTGTTTACCGGGTCGTCCGGGTACACATTTCCGGTTCCATCAATGCGCATGATCCTTTCAAAATAGATTTCAACCTTTCCCGTAATTGCGTTCACAACAGCTTCCCATTGATTCAATCCCAAGCGATAAGCTAAAAACGGTGCATCCCCTGGAACAATGACCCGCTCAGAGTTCAATTCTCTAAGGTTTGACTTTTCCATGTTGAAAAATGCCAAGGCTTGTTCAAGGGCTTTTTCTTCGGAAATGATTGCATCGGAGGGTGCTGTGATATCAGCGTAATACCTCCCTCCAGCCATGTGGATCGTCTTATCGGCGCCAACCGCCACGGAATATTCTGCACCATATACAGGAATACCCTGATACGTCTCTGTAAAATCGATGTGGTAGACCCCATTATCTTCAAAAGCACGCAAGAGGACCAAATCCGAAAGATTCACATCCATCTTGAAGATGGCCCGGTTATCTTTAAGAAACTGACGGGCAACCTCTTCTGGACCGCTAAGTGTCGCATAGGGCTTCGACTTAAAACCGTAGATGGTGGCCGGTGTGCCTGTCTCAACGTGCCAGCGAATGAATACCTGTCCACCATGTTGTTGATTAAAGTGCTGCCAGGCTTCCTGCTGTGCGCTATCTGGAAGAACTTGAGCCAAAGCAAAACTGGCAAACGCCGCCAGTAGTCCTAGTATGTAACCGATTCTACGCATCGCTATTTCTCCTTTATGTTCTTTATTCGTCGTTTAATCTTTCGGAATGAACAGATCCGGTTCTCTGGCCATAAATGGCGTGAGTTTCGTGAGCTTATCCGGCTGATCAATGTCGACCACATAGAGATAAAGATCTGCATTTCTATAAGGATCGGGGTCTTTGGCAAAAACGATCTTTTTGCTATCGTTTGACCAATTCCAAAAAGCATCTACCGTATTATCGCAGGGTATCTCTGTCACTTCCCCGTTTTCAAGCGAAATGATAAAAAAGTTGTTGGTTTGGCCGTACTTGCCCCTTTTGAAAGCGACATACTGTCCATCGGGGGATAGGCGGAATCCTTCTTCGTCTATATTATTCTGTGTTATGCGTTGCTCAATAGTTCCCGTGGTGGAATTCAAACTATAGACCTCATTCTCTGGCCAGCTACCACCTACGTGTCCAAATTCCGGCTCTTTGTTCAAACGTGCAATAGCATAAATTTGGCTGCCTGTGGGTCCCCACTGGTAATCACCGTGAAACCAAACGGTATCGCCTTCAAAAATAGGCGGTGCTTCACCGGCGATCTTGAAATCCCGGTCATTTTCCCCGCTTGCGTCAACTATCCCGGTTGCAAATACAGCACCTACGTAGCCCGACCGCCAGAAGAGTATTTTATCTCCCTCCGGGCTCCACCGGGGTCTCCGGGCAGCAGAACTAACTTGCCACAATACATGTTTATCACTTCCATCGGCATTCATTATCATGATCACGTAGCCCTCGAAAGCCCACATCAGCTGGCACACAATCTTTTCCCCATTGGGGCTCCAGAGCGGGTATTCCACGAGTGAGGGAGCGGATGATTTACCAATGACGTAGTTGTCCCCCCAATGACCAGGAAAGACAACCGTATCCCCCTCTACGGCCACAGGAATCAGCTCACTTCCATCCAAGTTCATGGTATATAGGCCCTGTGCGCCAATAGTCGTGTTTATCATCCCAAAGACCAGCTTGGGTTGAATCTCATCATTGGGGTCAACGGGGTTCTTGCCGCAGAAGGGCAGTGCCATAAGCAGGAAGATGGATACGACCAGCTGTATGGCCTTCATATTACGCTAATCCCCCAAAGCTGGCCTTTATGCCTTCTGCAGTGCCTGGTAACGCAACTATGATTATGACCATCCCCTGCCTCAAAAGGAAAAGATAATTGAAGTAAACGGGTATTTTTTGCGACTGATGTTGTATAGTTATTCCACCTTAATCAAGT
>VRUF01000327.1 GCA_019456245.1 Planctomycetota bacterium
GGCTTGGCGTTCGCTGGATACGCCGGTTGCGCCAGGTGCGCTAAGGGTAGTAGTCAGTTGTCAGTAGTCAGTGGTCAGTTGTCCGTCGTCCGATGTTTGTGTATGGGCGCAGGGGCAACGGCTTAGAAGAACTACACGTCACTAGGAGACTTTGGGCAACGATGCAATGAGAATGCAATTTTTCCAGCCACCGGATTTTGAGTCCGAGGGGTCTCGACGAGAGATTCGAAAAGTGTGCAATAAAGTGTAGCTGTTTACGGAGTTCTTGCTTCTCACGTCGGTAAATGACACTTTGAGGCAGGAAAACGGGGCAAGAATTTGCCCAATGGTGACCAGTAGTGACCAGTTTTAGTGATGATGGAGAGCGCTTTGGATGAGGCGTGAGTTAAACCTTGGAAACGCAGAATGTCTCTCTTAGTTTTAAGCACAATTGGGCCATATTGCTTTGACGACATACAAATAAGGGGATCAACAATGGAAATACAACGTAAGCTGATTCATAATAACTCTATTCGCCCATACTCCGCACTATTCATTAGGCTACTCGGCACGACCCTGTTCATCATCGGGTGCGCAGGAGTTCCGCGGACAAGTATGACATTACCAATTGAAGAAGAGGTGGTTTTCCAAAGCGGGGAGAATGAGATCAATGGAATCCTTGCTCTTCCACCCACAGCCGGGCCACATCCTGCGATTATCTTGTTGCATGGATCTGACCGGGGAGACGGAGATACTCCATATCACAGAGTTCACTCTGATCAATTTAACCAATCCGGATTTGCAGTACTACGGTATGACAGTCCTGGAGCAGGAAAATCGACAGGGAGCACTGCTTTTGAGACCTTCGAGTATAGGACACGAGAGGCTATCGCAGCTGTGAAGTATTTACAGTCACGAGTAGATATAACCGCAGATAGAGTTGGCCTGTGGGGTATCAGCCAAGGGGGTTGGATCTGTCAGATGGCCGCCGCCGAGTATGACAGTGTTGCTTTCATCATCCCGGTATCAGGTCCTGGAGTTACGGTGCCTGAGCAGGAAGTGTATCGCGTTGAGATGCAGAGCAGAGCAGCAGGGTTTAACGAAGACGACGTATCGAAGGCAGTACTTATGAGACGATTAATTGTGGATATTGCAATGTTGGAGCCGGTTTTCAGGGAGATAAACCAGGATGATGGGGCACGCCTGGGTTCTGGTCCTTGGAACGAATTAATAGATTTGGTATACCCCCCAGCCCCTCTCGACCCGGCAACTGAGTTGGAACGAGCCATCAGGATTTTTGATGCCGTCAAGGAAGAATCCTGGTCGGAATTCCTGTACGTGGACAAGATTCTGAGCATGTTGGAAGGTTTGCCACCGGAGCATTGGGAGGCAAGCAAACGCCAGATTCGCTACATCATGGATGTAGATCCAGTTGACTATCTTCCTCGAGTACATTGCCCTGTATTGGCAATATTTGGGGGTGCGGACACCGTGATCCCAGTTGAGAAGAGCGTTACCTTATATGAGCAGTATCTACACGAAGCAGGTAATGAACATTTTGTGATCAAGGTAATCCCAAATGCGAATCATAACATAAAAATCGATGGGGAATTCGCTCCCAGCTACTTCAGTACAATCTCAGATTGGCTGGAAAATCTTCGATTGGAGTAAACGGGCAGGAGAATATTTTAGCGTACCAGGGTAATGTGGACCATTCGTGAATTTTTACTAAGAGACGCTTTCGCTAATTTGAACACCTCGCCACAGGATTCGGTAATGGTAGAGATCAAGCAAGCATAAAAGTCTGATCTGCCCCTATTCTTTGGACCACTCTTAAAGTTAGGATTCGACGGTGTGGACTACTATGACCGAGTATGCGAAGTCCATCAAGATGGTGCTGCTGAAATAGTATCTAATGATACCGAAGGCATGATTATGTTACGCATCCACCGGGATGAGATCAACGTATTGATTAACGACCCGCTGGGATAATCGTGTGATCAGGCTGATCGTTTCAAGGTCGTCGAACTTGGAGTTAAGCAGTCGGATGGCTTCGAAGTCCCGGATGTAACGTTCGATGGCTTCTTTAGAATGATTTGTTTTCTGACCGATAGTGGGAACCAGATATCCTTCCAGGTATAGCCCGATGATCTCTTGTTTATGTGTCTGGCCACTGCCCAGGAGTTGGATATTTCCTCTGGTAGGCAGGGGTTTTCCATAGGTAGAGAAGTATTCCCTGGTATAAATCCCGGCAGTCTGTTCTTTGACACCCAGCAGCATGGCCAGGTCGAGTTGTGACAGGAGCGCACCCTGGTCGTAGGCCTGGTGGGTCCAACGCTCGATCTTTTTCATACGCATGTCGCGATAGTAAATAGGCGTTCTGAG
>VRUF01000328.1 GCA_019456245.1 Planctomycetota bacterium
TCTTCCGATCTGTTTCTTGGTTTTAGGTTGTTATGGGCTGGTGGGATTGGTCAAGGGGCGAATGGCACCAACGTCAATCTGATACTTGGCCCGTTTCGAAAAGCCAATAGATAGCAAGACCGCAAGAATCCTGACTCGAAATTGATATCTATATACTGCCTGCTGAATTCAAAGGATCAGTCAATGCCAAGAAGTTTGCGGCGCAATATTGTCAATTCACAGATAGTCCTATTGACGGGTGCGGGATCAACCGCTGGAATCGGATTTCCAACGATGATCGAATTCCTAGCCAGTTTGAAGGATTTGATATCACAAGACGCAAATCACCAGGCTGCGTTAGAGATTCTCGCTAAGCTAAATCCCAATGTTGAAAACGACTTGGAGGCTTTGATTGACGCTGTCGAGACGTATAAAAACACGGTTCACGGAACTGAAATCATCGTTGACGATATCGGGGACTATGAGGAAATTGAAGATGCTTTCAATTCATTATCGGCGTTTAGGAAAATGCTACTTGATCGGATTGTCGACACATACGGTGACGTAGATCCCAAAATAGCCGAATCTCATTACTCACCACTCTGGAAATCTTTAAGCGCGGCAACCAAATCGACGTACATTCCTGTCTTCACAACCAACTACGATTGGTCACTAGAGAATTTTGCCGAGGCGCGGCAATCCGTAAATCTAAATGATGGTTTCGCTCAACCAGGAGTGCGAACAATTTGGTCCAAGGACAATTACTCGCTTAGAGCAAACGAAAATCGCGCCGGACTCGCGGACATGGCGTTGTTCAAATTGCACGGTTCGACCAACTGGTACAAAGATTCCACAGGAGAGATCTCACAGATAGCGATTAATGACAGATCACTCAGAAACAGAGAGTCGGTATTAATTTTTCCCGGATTGACTAAAAAGGAAACGCTGGATGAGCCGTACCAAACGAGTTACCAGTACTTCACGGCCTGCCTCAGGAATTGTAAGACTCTCGTAATTATCGGGTACAACTTCGGCGATCTCTCGATTCAAAGAGTCGTAGAGAACGCAATCGCAGATGATGGAGATTTCAGAATAATCGCCATCAACGGACCCAGATTCGATGCAACCGACATAATATCTTCGGAATCGATTCGTTCAATTACGAAGGTGATACCGGAATATTTCTCGGATGATGAAGACTCATTTTATCTGGAAAACTTAAATGGACATCTCGGCCTATCCCCTTTGGTGCAGTTCGAGGGCTACAACTCTCCAAAATCGATTGGCCCAAAACAGAAAATGGATCAATATCAGTGGTTCGACTTCACAGTCAGTTCTCATCGAAAGCGAAAAATCACGGTGTTTTCCATCTTCGATGCGGCTGGTGTCGACCACTCATATCCAAACGACCAATCAGGTGAGCAAGATTTGCGAATATTTACGCAACTGGGCAACGAAACCAAACTGGTTAATGGCCTGACCATTCGGAAGGGCAAACAACATGTTTACGCGGCGCTGCCAACATCCGTCAAAGACCCTGATTACGCATACATAGGTTTCTCAGACAATCTGGCACCCACATATGCTCGGATCAAATAGATCACACCCCTAACCTCACCTCAATAGCGCCCAGCGCTTCGTCGATGATCGTGATTAGGGAGTTTGTTTCGTCGGCTGTGACTGTTAGTCGTAGGGCGAAAAGTGGTCAATGCGCGCGAAAATTCGCGATTTCTGATTTCAAGTTGCCAACTTCAGTGGTCAATGTCTGAAATCGATTGCCGAGTTCCTTCATATCGTCGGCGGCACCATCAATTCCAGGGTTCGAAAGCATCTCAAAGTGCATATTTTTTAGCGTTTGAATGTCTGTTGCAATTGGCATAGCTCCAGGTCGTGCTGCTCCCGACTTGTGTTCAATAATCGTTACGATCCAGTTGTTCATGGGACCCTGCGGCCAGCGAAATTCGACTGAGTTGAGGATGAAAGGACCGTCTGGAGAGGAACCCTGCTTCTCGCGATCTTCGTACTCGAATTTTAAATGTTCCGCCAGGAACTGCCTAGCGTACAAAGCACTGTAGATAGATTCCGCGAAGTGCGGTCTCAGGTAAAGACCCTCGCTTGATTCCATGTAATCCAAAACTGGGACGCCGACAATCGTCGCTACCTTAGCCTTGAATTCAGAGAGTAGATCAAGGCAGTCTCGCCCGTAATTGCTACGGAGTTCGAAGAACCTCTCAACTCGTTCGATAATTTCATCGGGCACGGTTTCTCGAATGGCCGCGTCATAAGTGGAAATTGGAGCTGCAGTCATTTCGCCATCCCAGAGTGTGAGTGGCCAAATTGGGTCCCGAACAAAGATTCCGGTGACCCATT
>VRUF01000329.1 GCA_019456245.1 Planctomycetota bacterium
CAATTCTGTTATCAGTGCCGCACCCGCTATACATCCGGCATGGAGTTCAAGATTCTGCCTTATGTTTTCCGGCAGCGCCTTCGTAGCAACCACATCGGTAATTGCCAGCCTGCCGCCCGATTTCAAAATGCGGAATACTTCTTTAAATACTTTGTCTTTCTCAGGTGACAGGTTAATAACGCAATTGCTCATCACCACATCTACCGCCTCATCAGCGACCGGCAAAGCTTCGATCTCTCCCAATCGAAACTCAACATTACCAACGCCGGATTTCTCAGCATTTCCCCGAGCCTTGGTCACCATCTCAGGCGTCATATCCACGCCAATTACACGTCCGCTATCGCCAACAGCTTTCCCGGCAAGAAAACAGTCAAACCCGCCTCCGCTGCCCAGATCAAGGACAACCTCTCCGTCTCGCAAAGAGGCGATCGCTTGAGGGTTTCCGCACCCCAGCCCCATATTTGCACCCTCCGGCACGCTGGACACATCATCATCGGAATACCCGAGATTAACAGAGGTGGATTTTGCCGAGCTGTCCCCTTCCGTCCCGCAGCAAGCCGATTCTCCACAGCCGCACCCGCCGCCATCAGATTGAGCTACCTGACCGTATGTTTTCCGTACTGCCTGCCGTATTTCGTCGTTTTTCATATTTTCCATGATCTATCTCCTTGTCTATCAGATTAATAATGTATTTTCACCTACATAGACGGAGACATCTGAAAAAGGACGCAAACTTTTCAAAAATTATTCACATTCGCAGTCGCAATCGCTGCCAGCCTTACGCTCATAATCAATCACATTTCCGCGATTATCAAACTCAAAACTACAGCACCCAAACATCATCTCCTTTATCATCGCACGTCCCCGTTGTACACGGGATTTCGCCCCCGACAGAGAAATACCCTCTTTTTCCGCAACTTCTTTCTGAGTTTTACCCTCAATCTCGGACAACTTCACAGCGTCCCGATATGGCTCGGGCAAACTTTCGATCATCGGAATAAGACAATTGTTAATATCTTTTCCAACTCCATCACTTATACCATCCTCAGCAGTGGTCAATGTTGCCGGCAGCTCTGATGTCTTCTTTTGCCCGCGATAATGATCGATAATGGCATTGCGCGTTATTTGATATATCCAACTCTGAAGTTTATCGCAGTCTTTAAGCGTATCGATCCGGGAAAGAATTCGCATAAAAACTTCCTGAAGGATATCATCCGCAGCAGATGCATCATTGACACGGCTAACAATAAATCCATGCAGCTTGTCGTGATATTCTTTCCACACATACTCGGTACAATCACTCATTTCAAAACCTTTCCCTTACAACACGCCCCCCCCGTCATCCTGAGCGAAGTCGAAGGATCTCAAACTCTACGCAAAGAGTACCCCCGGCAAAACAGAAACCAAATAGTAAACAGAAAACAAAAAATTGTCAATTAAAACACTCATCACTGCACATTTTCCTCATTTTTCCTGCGAAAAATAAACCCAAAACCCCCAGCACAAGTACAAATCCTGAGATAACCTCCACTCAAAAAAAGATTAAAAAACACTTGACATTATTTCAATCTTGAGCTAAACTGGACAAAACTTGGGTACTTTTGTTGGGCGACTCGCCAAATACAGTCAAAATTCCCGTAAACTGTTACTGAAAAGTGAACCGGACATGAGGATAAGACCATGAGAAACAAAAAGGGCCACATGTATCTGCGTGTGGCGATAGTCATCATTATGGCGGCAGGATTTGGCCGGATACAAAGAGCCTTGGCGCAAGAATCGCAGCCTGACTATACGTCCAAGGCGCCGAGATACACCTTTTCCAACACGCTCGAAACGCAGGAAGCGCAGTTAAAGACGAACCCACTGCTGAAACGTTTTCAGGCAGCTCGCAAGGAAAAGGCCAAAGACCCTTATCGCCCGATTTATCATTACTATAATCCAGAAGGAGGGTTGGGCGATATGAACGGACTCTGTTTCTGGCAAGGCCGGTGGCATCTTTTCTATCAGTCATGGCCGCTGGAAGATCGCAGGCAGCACTGGGGCCATGCCGTCAGCGAGGATCTGATTCACTGGAGGGACCTGCCGCACGCGATCTATCCGGGCCCGGAAAAGTATTGTTTTTCCGGCAATACGCTGGTGGAGGCGGATCGGGTGATCGCCATGTATCATGGGCCAAAGGCTGGCACCATGGTCGCCGTCTCGAGTGATCCGCTGTTGCTCAACTGGAAAAAGGTTACGGGCCAGGCAGTCATTCCCTTTCCGAAACCAGGCGAACCGCCGACGCCCTACAAAATCTGGGATCCGTGTATTTTTAAAATCGATGGAACCTATTA
>VRUF01000052.1 GCA_019456245.1 Planctomycetota bacterium
CCTCATAGCAGGTGCCTTTACCATCGCGCAAAGGATCCGAGTTTCCCCAGAAAACGGATCCTGCCGGATGGCCCTTTTTTCTGTTGATGTAAGCAGGCTGATTCCATGGCCCATTGTCGGTTGTATAGATTATAAGCGTATTGTCTTTTAAACCCAGCTTATCCATCGTATCCAGAAGTCGTCCTGTTTCATGATCGAACTCTTCCACAACGTCACCGTAAAGATTGCCCTTAGAGGTGCCTTTAAATTTGCCGGAAGCATCGATGATGGTATGCATCATTGTGTGAGCAATGTATAAGGCAAAAGGCTTGTCCTTATCACGTTTGTTTTCGAGATAATCAATAGCTTTGTCCGTATAGAGCCGTGTAAGACTTCCCATATCGCTGGTCGTACCTGCAGGTTCGTTGTTTTCATGGAAAGCAACCCTTCCCTTATCGTTAGCTCCGAGAGTACCGAAGTAATAATCAAAACCCTGCGCGTTCGGCATAAGGTCGATAATCGCCTTGCGGCCTGAAACATCCCATTTCCCTATGCATGCGGTTGAGTACCCAACTTCTCTGATCAACTCGGCAAAAGTGATCTCACCGGCCGGCATAGTCCAGCCCTTGCTCCGTATCGGATAACGTCCTGTCAAAAGTGCCGACCGTGAAGGGCCGCAAACGTGCTGCGCATAGAAGTTGGTAAATCGCGTCCCCTCCTTAGCCAACTGATCCATACGCGGCGTCTTATTATTCTTTGATCCGTAACAGCCAAGATCAGCGTACCCCTGATCGTCAGTAAAAATGATAATGATATTGGGTTTTTCATCAGCCAAAGCAGTGCTTGAGCCTTTGTGAGATTTCGCAATGCACCCTGGCAAACTTAATGCAGCGGCGCTGATTCCAAGAGTTTTAAAAAACTGACGTCTGTTCACTTTATAATCCTCAAATTAAGCAATTCGGTCGACGTTTGTTACCTGTGTCCTTATTTTTTATTTTTGCTATGACTAAGCAGCCATTTGTATACTTCTTCGTTATTGTATGTTTCGGTCCATGAATCATGTCCTGCTTCGGGATAGACCGTCAGTTTAGCATCGCCGCCCTTGCGATTGACTTTGTCGACCATCTTTTGCGATTCTCTTAACCTGACTGTCTTATCTTTTGCACCGTGAAAAGCCCATACCGGCACATTTTTAAGGTTGCCGGCAATATACGGGGTTCCGCCCCCGCAGATCGGCACGATAGCCGCAAATCGATCTGGGTTTATACATGCAATAGACCACGTACCGTAACCGCCCATGCTAAGGCCTGTAAGATATATACGAGACTCGTCAACATTGTAATTTTCAACGATCTCGTCGACCAGGGCCATCACCTTCGCTTGCTGATTCGGCCACCATTTGCCTTTCGGGCATTGCGGCGAAGCTATTATAAAGGGCAAATTCCTGTTCTCTGCCGCCATCTTGGCAGGACCGTGCGATTTTACACGTTCCAGATCGCTGCCGCTTTCACCTACTCCATGAAGAAAAATCATCAAAGGCCAGGCATGATCCTCTTTTCCGTAACCTTCAGGAAGGTAGAATAAATAATCCATCTCCACCTCTACGGTCCTTGACATCGTAACCGCCCGTTGGCCGGTTTCTATCGCTAAATTGTTTCCGGCAGGCGTACAACCTGTCAAAAAAACGATCACCATCAAAAGAAAAAAAGTCAACGATCTAATCGGAAAAACATTCATGTAAATTCTCCTTATGCTCCGCTTGTGTCGTCGAGCACCTTTGGCACTTTGAAATACCCATCGTGTCGGTCGGGCGCGTTGGCAATTGCCTGCTCGTTATCCAGCGATGGTTTCACAACGTCATCGCGAAAAACATTATGGATCGGCAAACAATGAGCCAGAGGTTCTACGTCCTCAACATCCAATTCATTAAGTTTCTCGATGTACTCGATGATAGCGCTCAATTCGCCGGAAAACTGTCCCACTTCACTGTCGGTCAGTTCAAGTCGCGCAAGCTTTGCGACTTTTCTTACCTGTGTCTCATCAATTTTTTTTGCCATTATAAATCTCAATATACTGATCATGATTGTAAATGCCCGTTTTGTTCGCGGTAACTTGTTCTCAAATAAACACTTACCATTTTACTCGCGGGCATTTACTACCCTAAAGGGTATAAAAAAAGCGAGACCGCATAGCCTCGCTTTATAATATTACTCTGCATAAATCAGAAAGTGTCAGCTTGCGGGATTCTCTGCAGGCTTATAATTCCGCTTCGGTGGCTTTACCACCAGGCCCATTTTGATCGCCTTGGCAGAGACCCTGATCCGGCAAATCTTACCGTCTACAATGGCTCTTACCTTCTGGATGTTCGGTTTGAACTTTCTCTTTGAGACACCGGTGATATTTAGACCAACACCGCCCTGACGTTTGGGTTTACCATGTCTGCATATGCTTCGACCGGCAACGGTTTTTCGTCCTGTAAAATGACAAGTTCGTGACATCTTTTTGCTCCTGTATTAGCTTTGGACAGCCTCGTTTGGCTGCCTGCGTATCGTCGCGTTTAGTATTAAAGCAAATTTATACTCATCATGCAAGCACAAAGACAATTTTTTATGTCAAAAAGCGGATATTTACGCATATGCACCGATTTTTCTTGATTTATCGGCAGATTTCAAGGATTCTTATGCATCTAAAGCTCTAAAGAAAATTTGCCGGAGCAATAAAGACGACAATTAATGTCACAAAAGAAAAGCGTATATGAGCGAAGATTTCAGCAAAAAACGGGTTCTTATCACGGGCTGTTCAAGCGGATTTGGAATGATGACAGCCATCGCCGCAGCCGGAAAAGGCTATGACTGCATCGCAACCATGAGAAACATCGATAAGGCTCAAACCCTCAAGCAGGCTCTCAAACGTCAGGGCCTCACCGCCACTATTGATCTATTGGATGTAACGGATCAGCAGGCCATTATCGCTATTGCCGAAAAATACGCCCCCATCGACATACTCATCAACAATGCCGGAATATTAATAACGGGATCTTTCATGGACCTTACCGATGCCGAAGCCAGGAGGGTCTTCGAGACGAACTATTTCGGCGCTGTCAATTTAACAAAGGCGGTTATCCCTTCCATGATCGAAAGACAGCAGGGGCGGATAATAAATGTCGCTTCCCTGGCAGGCCTCGTCGGCCACATGTTCAACGCCGCCTATTCCGCCAGTAAACATGCTCTGATCGGTTTTTCAAAATCGATCCAAACGGAACTGAGGCCTTTCAATATTAAGGTCGTTTCAGTAGAGCCAGGTTACCACCGAACGGAGATGATCGGTGCAAATGCCAATGTCGCCGAGAACTTATACGATCCCGCATCGCCGATGTATGACTACAGCAGGGGGTTTCTGTATCTGATGCTAAAAAGGATCATCCCCAATGCAGGCGACCCGCAGGTAGTAGTCGATAAGATCATAGACATTATGGAAACGCCCAACCCGAAACTGCATTATGTCCTTGGAAAAGATGCAAGGCTCATAACGATTGCTAAAAGGCTTGGCCTGCTTAGACTGCTGGAAAAAGAAGCATACAAGAAGCTATTAATTGCCACTCAACGAGAGAAAAAGCGAGCCCAATCCAGAAGAAAAAAACGCAGGCCTGATTAGGTTCTTGCAAATGAGATTGATCTCAAAATGGTCATAGTATATTGAATACTATTTCACTGTAAAAATTTTAAAAATATGCAATTTTTGGCTGAAAATAGAGATCGAATGATGCTCAAATTGATAGAAAACTGCATGTGTAGTGTCAAAATGGAGACATGTATTTAGAGTGATTTTTGATCTCAGAGAATTATTTGAAGGCTTTTGTTTTTGATAAAAACCGCCCAGGATTTTTTTGCTCCTGAACGGTTTTGTATTTTAAATCGAAAACACTAAAGCGATACTGTGTCAAATGTGGTTTTTGTGTCTTTGTCCCAGCTGGGCCAAAGGAAGTCTTCGTGTTTGTTGTTAGCAATCAACCTTAAAGCATAGCGGGCCTGCTCTTCGTAGAACTCACAGAATGCACCTGTCTTGTCCATTCCGCCATTCATTTCATGGGCTTCTGCCGGACAGGGTGAACCGCAGAAGTGCCGGATAGCACAACGATTACACGGTTCAATGTCTTCGACTTTTCTGCCGGTTACGGTTTTGAAGGCTTTGCTTTCCAAAACTTTCTCGACATCGTTTCTAAACAGGTTTCCGCCCTTGAAGTCTTTGAGGCCGATAAACTCGCTACATGGGAACATGTCGCCGTTTGGAGCTAAAGCAAAGAAACTTCTGCCACCGCCGCAAGGTGAAATATCACACATAAGCCTGCGGGCAGTTGGAGCAAGGATACTGATTAGGATATTTGCAAAGTTTGCAACGATCAATTTTCTACCGGTCTTCTTATAAAGTTCATGAGTTCTATCCATAGCAGCAATGAAATGCTTGGCTACAGTTGCATCTTTAGGCTTAATGTCCCTTGAACGAGGCAAGGTACAGCGAAGAACATTCAGCAGGCAAGTCGGGACTTCGTTTTCGTGGAAGAAGTCTACAAGTTTCGGTAATGATCGCATGTTCTGTTCGGTAACGGTACAAATAACACTCCATGCATCATAACCTTTGAGTTTATTCATGGCTTTGATGATCAGGTCATATGTTCCTTCACCGGCCCAGTTGGTTCTCGTCTTGTTGTTGATATTTGCAACTGGTGCATCGAGTGAAATCCCGATACTCACATTCCTTGCTTTGAGGAAATCGATGGCTTCATCGTCGAGCAGTGTAGCATTGGTCTGGACACCGAAGAGGAAATCTTTTTTGTACTTTTCGATACCTGCAAACATCGCGTCTTTGTTGAGCATTGGTTCTGCTCCATGGAAGACGACGTTTGGTTTGCGACCTTTGTCCATTGTCTTTTTGAAATACTGCTTGAGTATCTCTAAAGACTTTAGAAGTTGCTTTTCTGACATGTGTTTGCCATCACGACGCATTTCTTCGGGGATGTAGCAGTAGGTGCAGTTGAGGTTGCATCGTTCTGTGGGATTGAAATAGACACCGGAAGGCTTTAGTCCAAAGCGAAGTGTCTGTATTTCATCGGCAAACTTTTTTGCCTTGCGTTTATATGTTTTGAGAAGATCACTGTCAGTGAAGTGATCGGCTAATTGTTTTTTCTTAACAAGTGCCCAGAAGGCAGTGTCCGGGTCTATTATAGCTATATGACTTTTGTGGCCGATGTCAACTGGCTGTAAAGTTGGGCCATTACCCATATTGACGTAAAGGCCCCTTGAAGGGGCCTTTGCAGTTTTTGTATTACTCATATTTGCTTTACCTTATTTCGTTTTCTTATCCATCAGGATATAATGTGACAGGCCTGTTCCATCGGTCTTGCATGCTTTCCGGGTTGCGATAACATCACTTTTTGTGGTCTTTTTTTCGTCTTTTTTCACAATAGTACCTTTCAAAATAAATTTACAATATTTAGCCAATAAAAAAAGGGTTTCGACAGAGCATAATTACTCTGTCGAAACCCTTTACCGTCAGATTTCAAAATATATTATTTCAGCAGGTCTTCTGGCTCTCGGGTCATCAATGCGTCTTAACCTTCCCCTTGAGGTAAACCTCAAAAGTGGCCAGCATAAGCTATAAAACGCATCTCACCGATTACAGCGGCGGGTCCGCCACGGAATCTAACCGTGTTCCGGGATACTGAAACTGCTTAGATACTTACCGAAAGAAAATAGGAATGCAAGAGAAAAATAAAATTTTAAAAAAAGTTTTTGACATCATACATCGAAACGGCTAATCTGTGAGAGTCCCAAAATGGGACAGGGAAGCTGGTGTGAATCCAGCACGGCCCGGCCACTGTGACCGAGTACGAAAGTCGCAATGTTAGCCACTGGCAGTAATGCCGGGAAGGCTGCGACAAGTAGGATGATCCGGAAGTCAGGAAATCTTAAGTATACTCGATATGAATATGCCTTCTAGGGAAGGTCCTGACAATGTCCGAAGCTAAGCCAGGATCCTTCAAATGGATGTCTGGTTTTTTTAGCTTTAGGCTACAGGAAATGAAAAAAATATTTTTAGTTCGTCATGGACTTACAACTCTAAATGAGCAGCGGCGTTACTGTGGTGTGAGTAATGCCTGCCTGTCTTCTCAAGGTTTCAAACAAGCTCAAAGTGTCGCTGATCTTCTCGGCCAGGAAAAGTTTGACTCAATATACACAAGTCCTCTCAAAAGATGCCTTGAAACTTCCAAACCAATTGCTCAATCGCATGATATTATCGCTGAGCCGTTAACGGGCTTAAGCGAGATCAATTTTGGCTTATGGGAGGGATTGACTTTTGAGGAAATACAAACAGCCTATCCTGACCAAATGAAAGTTTGGTTTGAAAAGCCGGACGAGTTCACATTTCCAAAGGGCGAATCTGTTTACGATTTCCGTAAAAGAGTTATGGCTTCACTGGACATCATTCTTACAAATCAAAGTGACTCTTTGATAGTTGCTCATGGCGGTTCTCTAAGGATCATAATTTGCCATCTCTGTGGATGGCCGAGGGAAAGCCTGCATAGCTTTGAACTTGAGCCTGCAAGTTTAACAATCCTGGAACATTATGAAAATTCCACTGTTGTCAGAGTGCTCAATGAAACATGTCACTTGAAAAATGGAGGTGTCAACTGATGGGAGTGACTTTGTATACAGGTGGATGCAGAAGTGGGAAAAGCAGTCTGGCTTTAGAGATGGCACGGGAAACTTCTGAAAATGTGTGCTTTATCGCAACTTGTGTACCTCAAGACGAAGAGATGCATTTGCGTGTTAAAAAACATAAACAAGAAAGACCGTCAAGCTGGCAGCTTATTGAGGAACCGTTAGAACTGGCCAAAGCTATCAGTAATGTCGATCCATCTGCTTACCCGGTAATTCTCGTTGATTGCCTTACACTGTGGATTTGCAATCTGATGTGTGAGGAGAATAATTCATTGACCACAGAAGAGGGAATGGCGGCTGAAGCAGAAAAGCTTGTAGATTCAGCAAAGCAATACGGTGGAGAAGTGATATTCGTTTCAAATGAGGTGGGTATGGGAATTATGCCCGCAAATGTGATGTCAAGAAATTATGTCGATCTGGCTGGTCGTTGTAATCAGGTTATAGGAAAAGGCGCAGATAAAGTGATCTTTGTTTCTTGCGGTATACCAATTACGTTAAAAGAAAAACAGGAGTAAAAATGCAATTGATAGAAACGACAATACAGAAAATTGAACCGCTGGATAAGGCATGGCGAGACAAAGCAACTGCTCGTTTAGAGCAGCTTACAATGCCACACTGGGCACTTGGCAGGCTAATGGATCTTGCGCAGGATTTAGCAGGTATGACACGGACGATCAAGCCTGACTTTTCAAGAAAAACAGTTGTTACTATGGCAGGTGACCATGGTGTTACGGCTGAGGGAGTGAGCAGCTTTCCTTCTGATGTGACCGTTCAGATGGTGCACAATTTTGTAAATGGCGGGGCTGGAATAAATGCACTTGCAAAGCTAAACAATGTAAAAGTTGTAGTTGTAGATATGGGCGTAGCCGGTGACCTTTCCGATCTTGTTGAAAGCAACAAAATAGTATCAAAACGTATTGCTGACGGGACTGAAAATATGGCTAAAGGGCCTGCAATGAGCAAAGAGCAGGCAATTGCTGCTATTGAAGCCGGAATAGAGGTTGCTCTTGAACTCGCTGAAACAACGGATATCTTCGGAACAGGTGATATGGGGATTGGCAATACAACGCCAAGCACTGCGATAGTAAGCATCTTGACTGAAGCCAGCGTTTCTGAATTAACTGGTCGAGGAACCGGCATAGAGGACGATCAACTCAAACATAAAATAGATGTTATTGAAGCTGCCTTAAAAGTGAATGCACCTGAGGCATCAGATGGCATTGATGTACTTTCTAAAGTAGGTGGTTTTGAGATAGGAGGTATTGCCGGTTTGATACTTGGGGCAGCTTCGTTACAAAAACCTGTAGTGGTGGACGGTTTTATTTCGACGGCTGGGGCATTAATCGCTCAATCGCTTGCTCCTGATTGTACGGATTATATTATTGCAGCTCATAATAGCGTTGAGCCTGGGCATAAGGTTATGTTGGGCAAACTTGGTAAGCAGGCATTGCTGGATTTGAATTTGCGTCTTGGCGAAGGTACTGGAGCGGCACTTGCAATGAATATTGTAGATGCTTCGGTTAAAGTGCTTACTGAAATTGCTACTTTTGAAGAAGCACATGTTTCTGAGGGGAACTAATGAAACCGTTATTTGCCGCATTACGTTTTTTGAGTATATTGCCTATTCCGCAAAGCTGGGCCAGCGACGCTAAGCATCTGTCACACAGCGTTAAATTTTTTCCTGTGACGGGATTGATAATGGCAGCAATTGCGGCAGGCTTCGTATGGCTATTTAGCTTTTTACTGCCGCAGATGGTAGTTGCTTCGATGGCAGTTATTTTACTGGCAGCTATTACAAGAGGACTTCATCTGGATGGTTTAGCTGACATGGCTGATGGTTTTTGGAGTGTCAGTGATCGACAGCGAACACTTGAGATCATGAAAGACAGTTACATCGGTGCTATGGGAGTGATCGCTATAGCATGTATTTTGCTTTTGAAGTTCGCATGCTTAAGTTCTCTTGGCGAAGACACGCTCTGGCGTGGTATTTTACTGATGGTTTTATCCGGCAGGTGCATGATGGTACTGCCGATATCGCTTTTTCCTTATGCAAGGAAAGAAGGCGGGCTTGGTAAGCTTTTCTATGAAACAAGAACAGTTTTTAATGCTGTATGGGCGGTCCTTTTTGTTTTAGCGGCGGGTTGGTTTATCGCAGGTTTAGCCGGTATTGCAGCAGCGATTGCTTCGGTGTTGGTGACGATTGTTTTTGGTTTTTACTGTAAATGGAAGATCGGCGGAGTTACTGGTGATACGATTGGAGCAACTTGCGAGATCACGGAAGTTGTAACAGTATTGGTGATGTGCGCATGGGCAGTGAGTTAGATGGCAAAAATGAATTATAAACATGGCGGAAATTTAAGAGAAGTGGCTGCTAAGATAGGCTTAAGCGAATCTGATATTTGTGATTTCAGTGCAAATATCAATCCGCTTGGTCCGCCTGCGTGGTTGCGTCCTGTTATTAGCAGAGCTATTGATTCGGTGGTGAACTATCCCGACCCTACCTGCAAAAAACTTGTCAAGACAATCGCTGACCACTTAAACGTTAGCCATGAGGATATTCTTGCTGCCAACGGTTCAGCTGAAATTATTTTTGCAATACCACAGGCACTTAGCTTAACACGAGCAGTCATTCCAGTACCAGCTTATAACGATTATGGGGCAGCTTGTGAACTTGCTGGCATGAGTGTCGAAAAGCTGGATATGACCGTTTCTGGAAATCTCACGCTCGATCTGGACGTCATGGCTAATTGTATAAAAGGCGGAGAGCTTGTTTTTATTGCCAATCCGAATAATCCTACCGGGTTGACTTTAGACATAAGTAAACTAAAAGAGTTTGCAAAAAAATATAATGATACCATTTTTGTAGTGGATGAGGCATTTATAGATTTTGTGGTCGACGGGCAGTCTATAGTCTCTGATCGGCCTGATAATGTAATTGTGTTACGGTCCATGACCAAATTCTATGCAATTCCAGGACTTCGCCTTGGCTTTGCTGTTGGGAATGAGAAACTAATTGAACAAATCCGAAAATACATTGCCCCTTGGCCTGTAAATTCTTTTGCACAGGAAGTCGGGGTAAGAGCCATTAAAGATAAGCTGTATGCAACAGAATCAATTGGAGTCGTCAAGGAAAATCGGCAATGGCTTTATCAAGAGCTTTCCAAAATCAATGGGCTATACGTTTATCCAGGGAAGGCAAATTTCCTGTTAGTTAAAATTGCAAATACCAATACAAACGCCCATATGCTTGCAAGTCGGCTGCTTGAAAAATATGCTATAGCTATACGGGTATGTGATAATTTTGACGGTCTTAATGATAGTTATTTCCGCATCGCTGTAAAAACAAAGGAAGATAATCAGAGGCTTGTTGAAGCTGTAAGCAAGGAGTTAGGTCAACCGGTTAAGTTGCCGGCTTCAAAGAAGAAGCCAGCAATCATGTTTCAGGGTTGCAGTTCCAGTGCGGGCAAAAGCTTCCTGTCGACCGCTCTTTGCAGAGTGCTTTTGCAGGACGGCATTAAGGTCGCTCCATTTAAGTCGCAGAATATGTCACTGAATTCTTTTGTTACGCGTGACGGCGGAGAGATGGGACGGGCACAGGTTGTTCAGGCTCAGGCATGCAAGCTTGACCCTGATGTAAGGATGAATCCGGTACTGCTTAAACCTAACAGTGACACCGGTTCGCAGGTTATCGTTTTGGGCAAGCCTGTCGGTAATATGAAAGTTGCTGAGTACACAAGCTATAAATCAAAACTTTTTGATACCGTCAAACAAACCTATGATTCGCTTAGCGATGAAAATGATGTCATAGTGATAGAAGGTGCAGGCAGTCCCGCTGAGATCAATTTAAAAGCTGATGATATCGTTAATATGAGAATGGCTGAGTATGCACAATCGCCGGTACTGCTCGCAGGTGATATTGACCGGGGCGGGATATTTGCTTCTTTTATCGGGACGATGGAAACCATGCAGCCGTGGGAACGTAATCTGGTGGCTGGTTTTATCGTAAACCGTTTTCGTGGTGATGAGTCTTTGCTTGGCCCTGCTTTAGAATATACCTTAGATTACACTTCAAAGCCTGTTTTGGGAGTGGTGCCTTATATTACCGAGGTGAGCATACCGGAAGAAGATTCTGTGCAGTTTAAGGCTGGCGGCTTCAAAAACAATACCTCGACATCTGATGCTGTAGATATAGTGGTAATTGATCTTGGCCATATTTCCAATTTCACAGACTTCGACCCATTTACTAATGAGCCTGATGTTAATTTGCGAGTTGCACGATCGCCTCAGGATGTTGGTTCGCCTGACGCATTGATCGTGCCCGGCAGCAAGAATGTGATCGCAGATTTGCAGAGATTAAAAAACAGCGGTATGGCTGAGGCGATCAAAAATGCTGCTTTAAATGGAAAAACTGAAATTGTAGGGATATGTGCAGGATTCCAGATGCTTGGAAAGCTTATCAACGACCCGCACTGCATAGAGTCAGACAAGGGACAGATAGACGGCATTGGTCTTTTGGATGTAACAACCGTCATGGCCTTAGAAAAGACATTGCAGCTTGCAACTGCGAAACACTTAAGCTCGGGGCTTACTACTAAAGGCTATGAGATACACCATGGACAGACGGAGCTTGGGGATTCCGAAGTTCTTATCAAACGAAATGACGGAGAGATCATCGGCGTTAAGTCAAATACTGGCATGATATGGGGAACATATCTGCATGGAATATTCGATGATGACAATTTCAGGCGATGGTTTATCGATGGCCAACGTGTTCGAAAAAGCCTAAAGCCAATGAATAAAATATGTGCGGTGTATGATCTGGAAGTTGCCTTTGACCATCTGGCAGATGTTTTCAGGAATACTATTGACATGAAAAGAATTTACGAATTACTAGGATTGTGATGCAAACGGAGCTTATAATAATTTCAGCTTTTTGCCTGGACGCTTTAGTGGGTGACCCTCGCTGGCTGTATCACCCGGTGCGGAGTATCGGAGCATTAGCGATACGTCTGGAAGCTCCAATCAGAAAGCTATTCCGTTATGAATATTTAGCTGGAGTGGTTACTGTGCTGTTGATTGTCAGCTTGACAGGTATGGCAACCTGGCTGTTGCTGGCTGTTGCAAATCAGTTCCATACTTTTGCATATTATGCAATGTCGATACTGCTGCTTTATACCACAGTTGCAACACATGACCTAGCCGCACATAGTAATGACGTTTATAAGCAACTCGTTAAGAATGACATTGCTGGCGGGCGAAAGAAAGTAGCGTTGATCGTTGGCAGAGACACGAATAATCTTAATGAAGCAGAAATCACACGAGCAGCGGTAGAATCAGTAGCTGAGAGTACCGTTGATGGTATAACGGCACCTCTTTTCTATGCCTTGATCGCAGGACCCATCGGGGCAATGGTATACAAGGCGATCAACACACTCGATTCGACATTTGGATATAAGAATGATCGCTATATGAAATTCGGATGGGCATCGGCTAGGCTCGATGATATTGCCAACTATCTTCCAGCAAGACTTACCTCACCGGTGATGTGCTTGGCTGCTGGTATATTACATCTAAGGCCAGTAAATGCATTTAAGGTTATGCTAAGTGACAGACAGAATCATACCAGCCCAAACTCAGGCTTTACAGAGGCGACGATGGCAGGAGCTTTGGGCGTACAATTAGGCGGTCTGAATTACTATTTTGGCAAAGCGTCTGAAAAGCCTCTAATAGGACTTTCCATTGAGAAACTAAACATTGGACACATAAAAAAAGCAAATAATCTGATGTGTGTCACATCAATACTGTTTCTGCTTCTTGGGCTTGGCCTTAGGTTTGCAGTTGTCAGTTTATGGAATATGGGAGGGCTTGGGCAATGACAGGTAAGGCGAGGATATTGATTTTTACTGGCGAGGGCAAAGGGAAAACCACAGCCGCACTCGGCATGGCTTTTAGGGCAAGCGGTCATGGTTTGCGGATACTTGTAATTCAGTTCGTTAAAGAATCAGATACTGGTGAAATTTTCGCAGCCAATACGATGGCAAATATGAAAATTGTTCAAACAGGTCTGGGGTTCTTGCCGGATGCAAAGAGCGAGGAGTATTGTAAACACAAACTTGCAGCAGAGGAAGGTTTAGCTTTAGCGGCTGAATCAATCGAATCAGGCAATTACGACTTGATCATTTTAGATGAAGTTTGTGTCGCAGTTAATAAAGGATTGCTTCAGGAAAGAGATATTATAGAAGTCATAGATAAAACCAATGAAAATATGTCGTTGGTTTTGACTGGTCGATATGCAACAGACGGGCTCATAAATATAGCAGATACTGTAAGTAATATTGAATGCGTCAAACATGGCCTTGATGCTGGTATCCTTGCACAGAAAGGGGTGGAGTTTTGATCTGTAATTGTCCAAGAATAGTTATAGCCGCGACAAACAGCGGTGCAGGCAAAACCTCCATCAGCCTTGGTCTGACAAGAGCCTTAGCACGACGAGGCCTGAAAGTTCAGACCTTCAAAGTTGGTCCTGATTTTCTTGACCCGACTTACCTTACAATGGCTTCTGAAAGAAACTGTTATAATCTCGATAGCTGGATGATGGGCAATGAATATTTGCCAAAACTGTTTGCCAGAACAACTCAAAATGCGGACATTGCCATCATTGAAGGCGTGATGGGATTATATGACGGAGCAAGCCCAACCTCTCTTGATGGAAGCACAGCCGAGGTCGCCGATATTCTGGATGCACCGATTGTCCTTATTGCAAACGCCAGAGGAGCATCAAGGAGCTTTGCAGCTATGGTCAAAGGATATTCGACTTTTGAAGAGCGAATAAATATCTCTGCGGTTATCGCCAATCGCTGCGGATCGGATCGGCATAAAAAATGGCTTTCGGAATCTCTTGCTGCTGCCAAACTACCTGAAATGATAGGAGCTATTGAAAGACAGAGCTTTCCTGAACTTCCAAGCCGGCATCTGGGGCTGGTGACTGCTGATCGTGAGACCCTAAAAGTTGAAGTCATTGACAAGCTTGCCGATATATGTGAACAAAATATTGATATTGATGCTTTGTTAGAATTAGCTTCAAAGGCTCCCGCTATTGAAGCTGAAAATGAGCAAGTGACAAATTCTGCAAAAAG
>VRUF01000330.1 GCA_019456245.1 Planctomycetota bacterium
TTGAGATAAAACGCCGCAGTAACACTGTGATACTCAAGGCCCGTGCCGCGGCACACCGTGACAGCATTACAGATATTGTTACCCGCCAGTTAATTCCGTCATCTGCTGATGACAAACAGAAAGAGGTTCTAAGACAGTTTCAACTGTATATATACTGTCTGAAAGCCCGCCCCATGGTCGTAGTAAAGTATCAAAGACAGGCATTCGAAGGCCATTCCGGAAGTCGTGTCAGAATAAATTTTGACCGTGACCTCAGCTTTATGCAGGCAAAGGATCTAAATTTCAAAGTAAATGGCAACGGATACCAGCGGCTGGTCACTAACTTTGTAATTCTTGAGATAAAGTTTACTGATCGCTATCCAGCTTGGCTTGGCAATGTTATCAGGTGTTTCAACCTGCCGCTGATGGCTATGTCAAAATATGTTGAATCACTCACACAGGCTTCTATGTTGGGTTTTTGTGCCCCGGAGATAAGTACATATGGATAGAATATGGCAAATCCTGGAAGGGACCAGCGTAACGACAAGCAGCTATTCGTCTGAAAGCGTTCTCCTTGCACTGCTTCTGGCCTTCGTACTCGGACAGGTTCTCGCATGGGTATACTATTTCACCCATAGCAGCCTTTCCTATTCAAGGTCATTTGTACAGTCGCTTATCGTTATCACAGTTGTTGTAGCGATGGTAATGTCCACAATTCAAAACAGTTTCGTAACTGCTGTCGGCCTGATGGGAGCACTCTCCGTGATCCGTTTCAGGAACATGATCAAGGACACTCGCGACATTTCTTTTATTTTCTGCTCGCTTGTTATCGGCATGGCCACAGGTTCGCAGATGTTTGCCATCGCCATAATAGGAACGATCTTTTTGTCACTCATCTTTTTCTACTTATATATAAGCACTTTCGGAGCGCATAAACCGCACAATGGGTTCCTCCGTTTCAATGTTTCAGGGCACATCGGGCCAAACCATGCTGTCCATTCAACACTAAAACGCTTTTGCAAGACCTTCTCGCTTATCTCCGCACGGGATCACGGCGGGGGCCACCCGTTCGTGGAATATGCGTTTCAGCTTATGGTCAGAAACGCCGCAAAAAATAACACAATGCTGTCAGAACTCGAAAAAATCGAAGATGTTTCAGATATTAACCTTACTATGCAGGAGCAACTCCTGGAGGTATAAAACAGGTAGATGAACTTTACGTCGGTTAAAAATATGTTCGCGATGCTCAGGATGACGATCCTGCCGGTACTTGTATGGCTTGTCGCAGTTGTCGGCATAGTCTTCCTCTTCGGTCATCGCGGACAACGTTTCCAGGTAACCGGCTTGGCACTTGCAAGAACATACGAGGTTTCCACACCTGCAACAGGAACACTAAAGCAGCTTACCGTAGAACTTTTCAAACCTGTGACAAAAGGTACTGTCGTTGCCACCCTTGACGATAATCTCATACAAGAGAGGCTTGCAACCGCAAAGTCTGAAATAGACCGTCTAAAAGCAGAGATTGGTGCCGTCACAAACCGTATCGAAGTAGAGAACCACAATCGTCAGTCAGATACAACCATCGATTTTCGACGGTTCTCTGCTGATATAGAGCAATCGCGTCTTTCGATACTCGAAATTAACGCTATCATCGAACCTGACCGAATTATGCTTCAGGATCTTAACGCAGAGATAAACATCGAAAAGGACCTTATTGCAAAACACGCAGTCGCGACCGACTATGCACTCACAAGGGCACAGGCAAGATACGACACCCTCGAAAAGAAGATCGAACAGAATGAACAACTCCTTGCCGAAGCAAAAATTGCTTTCCAGGCTGCAAACAAAAGACGTCAGGACGTCGCCGATTCTCTACCGATAGGCTTTTCACCGGATGCCGAGATTGAAGTCATCCACAAGGCGATTACAGTTCAGCAGCACCGGGTAAAAGAACTTATTGCCGAAATCGCCTCACTTACCGTAAAGGCGCCTGCCGATGGTATCGTAACCAGTATTATGCTTCGGCCAGGTCAAACTATCCTCCCCGGTCTGACAATTTTTACCATTGCCGAACAATCCACCGACCAGATCATCGCATACGCAGAAACGGAATTTACTGCTTCGCTAAAAGAAGGAATGCCGGTTGAACTGATTATAGAAACACCCAAACCAACGATAGGGAAGTCGCAGGTAACATACGTCGGACCAGTCGTCGAAGAAATGCCTGTAAGGCTCTGGCAGCATCCGAACATCGCACAGTGGGGGAGACCGTTCATTGTAAAAGTACCCCCACATATGAAACTTGTTCCCGGTCAGGCTGTTGGCATACGAGGCCTACAGTAAGT
>VRUF01000053.1:0-6690 GCA_019456245.1 Planctomycetota bacterium
CCGCGTAACCTTCCGATTCAAACCCGCCGCATGTTTAAACCACGATATACTCCGCATCCCCGCCGAAGTCGCCTTCGGAAACGTCGCAAGCAACCTTCCCCCCCAGCGAACATACCACGAAAAAAGAAAACCAAAATCTCGTAGCGTCACGCGTGCATCCTCGCCAAATCCATTAAAAAGCATGCTTCGCAACCGTCGCTTCAACTCTGCCGCCGCAAAAGGGCGAAACTCTCTTCCCGTCCCGGCTTTATCAGCAAGTTCCAAATGACGTGCCACCAATTCGCGCACACCCACACCGTGTTTCTCATTCACACGTCGTGCCGTCAATGTGTCTACATGTTCATCGAGATACATCATCGCTAAAGGCTCGGCTACATACCCGATCTTCGGATATCGATGGCCGATCCTCCACCACACATCAAGATCCTGAGAGCGTATACGCCCGGGCTCGAATCCGCCAAGTTCGTCAAAAACATCTTTGCGTATCATCATCGTTTGCGTCTGTGCCTGGCACCCCTGGTTAACAGATGCTATAAAAAAGTTGTCAAAATAATCCTTCCCTGCCAATCCCTTGCAAATCCGAGACTGATTTCCAACAGCCGAACGCCTGTCTTCATATCCGCGATAATAATTTGATGCACACCACCTCAACTCAGGATTATTCTCGATCACTGCCATCTGACTGGCATTTTTTTCATCGAACCATATATCATCATCGTCCAGAAAAGCGATCCAATCCCCAGACGCTGCTTTGATCCCCGTGTTTCGTGCGACACTAACGCCGGCATTATCCTGCCGGATCAAAATAACCTTATCGCCAAACTGCTCAACGATCTCGCTCGTTTTATCCGACGATCCGTCATCGACGACGACGATCTCGTATACCGGCAAACTCTGATTGAGCACGCTCTCGATAGCCCGCCCAATACAAGCCGCCGCATTATACGCCGGAATCACCGCACTAACCCGTATATCGTTTTGTTCACTCATCGCAGCTCCTTGCGCTGTCCTGTATCAACCCAACCTTCCTCGCGATCTTCCGCAAAAACAACCGCGCCCGCGGCCCGACCGCACATTTAAACCCAACCCAGTACTTAAACCACCGGCTCGTCGCGATCTCAAAAGCGCACCGACGCCATTGCCGCTGCGTGGTTTTAAGAGAAGGAAATTTACTCAGCAGTTCAACAGCGTCCTTTTTAAAACCGCTCCTGGCGTATTTGCGAACAGCCCGAAACGCCATTCGATCTAAAACCGCTCTCATAAGCTCAAGTTTTTCATCAGGACAGTATCTCAGCACAACATCGCTATCGGCGAGAAACGGTGCAAGTGGGTCCTTCATTGTATTCGACAAATTGCTTGCCTCACGATGATGACACACCGCAACCGGCCCGATGATCTTTACCCTTTCATTGAAAACGATACGCATAAAAAACGTCGTATCCTCGGCGAATCTGCAATTGTTCTCCGCATAAAATCCGCCGTATTTCCGCGCCGTCTCAGCAGCGACAAGGCTGTTGCCGACATGGAAGAAAAGCATTAGATTCTCGGCTTGCTCTGGTCTCTCTTTTCCTGATAGATTATACTCACCGGCAATAACCCCGCATTTTTCCCAGTGTCTCTGCATGTCCTGACGCTTATGCCATTCGTAGTACATCGTCCCGACGATGGCGGCGTCGCTATCTTCGATACCCGCAAGAGCGTTTTCAAGATAAATATCAAACCACTCGTCATCCGCATCAAGAAACGCGATATACTCACTTGTCGCCCGTTCGATCCCCACGTTTCGTGCTCCGCCTGGCCCTGCATTTTCCTGGCGAATAACCTCGATCCTATCATCGGCTATTTCCCGGACAATATCTCCGCTGCCGTCAGTCGACCCGTCATCGACAACGATAAGCCGCCAGTCATCAAACGTCTGTCTGCGAATCGATTCCACACTGCGCATAACCACCGACGCTTTATTATAAAGAGGCATAATAATATCGATCTTCGCCACTTACTAACCCTTGTTAAATCTCAAAATTTTCGTAACAGATCGTACGCACTTTTTAATGCACGATGTAACACCAAGGCAAAAAGGCGCAATCCGCGGATGTTTTACTCTAAGCCACATTTCTTTTTTAAAACGCCAGCCAAGAATATCTTCGTATCGTTTAACAGTTTCCAAAAGACCCTCTGTATGTCCTGCCGAAAGCATGTCCCTGATCCACACACTCAGCATATGGCCCCCGCATAGCACAAACTCTTCTCCATGCCCGCTTTCTGCAGAAAGCTTTAAATGCTTATCGATCATATCGCTGATTATATGGAAGTTCCGATAGCTTTTTGTCAGACTTCCGGCAACTTCCCTGTGATAAATCGCCATTGGCTCTTTGGCGTATCCGACTTGCTGATATTTATAGGCTATCCTCAGCCACATATCGGTATCTTCGGCTCTATGTTGGTCCAACATGAATAAACCGACATCGTTAAATACGTCGCGTCGGATTATTATAGAACCTGTCCATGCATGGAAACCTTCCATGAAACAATCCAGAAAGTTGTTAAAGTATTCCCTTTCGTCAAGCATTATTTCTGCTTTTTGAATATCATGTGCTTCCTTGCGGGTTTGGGTATCGCAATCGCAATTTAAAAAATTGCCGAAAGCCCAGACAAGGTTTTTGTTGCCGCCTACCACACCTGTCAGCAGTTTCAGATTGTCATCAAGCCACTCATCGTCACTGTCAAGAAAGGCTATCCATTCGCAGGATGCCTCTTCTATGCCTCTATTTCGCGCCGCACCTGCGCCCGTATTTTCCTGGAGAATATACTTTACTTTGTCCCCATAGCCTTGAACGATTTCGCCGGTCCTGTCCGTCGAACCATCGTCAATGACAATGATCTCATCGGCAGGGCGGCTCTGTTTTAAAATGCTGTCAAGTGCGCGCGAAATATACTTCTCACAATTATACGCCGGCATAACCGCGCTGATTCGAATATCATCTCGGTCATTTTTCATCGTCGAATCCCAATCTTCCCGCTTATCCGGTCGACAAGAGGCTTTGCCGCCATCCTAACAGGTGAACAAATCGTAAAAGCATTCATGATTGACCGGTAAGAAAACGGCAGAATCCTATTAAACCGTTTCAATATCCCCCTGATATAAACTTTACGTTCATCAAACAGATAAACATAGTTCCAGTATTTGATCATATGCACCGCACAAGGCACAAACCTCTCGTAAGCACCGAGTGACCTGGAAATCTCAAGGTGTTTTGCAATAAGATCGCTCAGTATCTCAGGGTTCCTGTGTTTTTTCGTAATGCTGTCGGCGATATGCGTATGATACACCGCAAGCGGTTCGCTGTTATAACCAATTTTCGGATACCTGTAACCAATCCGCCACCACATGTCAAGGTCATTGGCCATCGGCTGATTTTCACTAAACATCCCCGCTTCTTCCAGGACGGCCTTCTTTATCATCAAACTTCCCGTCCACCCAGCCGTCCCATTGACATACGCCTGAAAATAATCCTCAAAAACCTCACCGCCCCCAAGCAGTTTCTCACCCGCTCCCTTGTCATGCAGCTGCATCTTGTGCCCATCCTCGCAGCAGCAGTTATAAAAATTCGCAGCCGTCCAAACAAGCTCCCGGTTTCGTTCAATAAGTTCCACCTGTTTGACAAGATAATCGTCCTTCCACTCGTCGTCAGCGTCAAGAAAAGCTATCCATTCCCCCGATGCTGCGAGAATGCCCGTGTTTCGCGCCGCGCTTGCCCCCGCGTTTTCCTGCCGGATATATTTTACTTTATCCCCGAATTGACCAACTACCTCTCCAGTATCATCATCCGATCCGTCGTCTACAACGATCACTTCATAGGCAGGGAACCTCTGTTCGAAAACGCTTGCCACCGCACGCGCGATATAAGCCCCAGAGTTATAAGCTGGAATAACTACGCTAATCCTGATACTCATGATGCCTCGCAGGTTTACCGCTGCAAATATCAAATTATTGCAGCAGCATATTCAGAAAATCATTCCACAACAACCAACCGAAAAGCCCCAGGATAAACACCAGCCCAACATAGCTGATGATCCCCTGCACCTTCTGGCTCAACGGACTGCCTTTGATCTTTTCGACAATCAGCAAAACTATCACACCGCCATCGACGATCGGAAGCGGCAAAAGGTTCATCACCGCGATACAAGAGCTTATCAGGCCCAGAAAATAAATATAATAAGCCATCGACTGTGACGCGATACTGTAACTTGCCGTAACTATACCCAAAGGCCCAGACAGCGTCGTAGGACTCACAGCACCGCTGAACAATCGTTTCAAAGTCATAACCGTCTGCACGATAAACATCTTGGTTTTCTTGAAACCCATCCCTACCGCTTCGATAGGACCGCTGGCTTTATAAAGTTCACGAAGCTGATCAAAAGGAACAAACGCGTCGATCTGAGTCTTAGTCGTTATAAAGTCGTATTGCGATGGAATATCGAGCACCACAGACCCCGCCTCCTGGTCGTCCATTCGATAATCGACACTTATCCGCTGTCCGCGGTTATGACGGATTACACGTATCACATCGTAAAAGTCGGAAACCTTTTCCCCGTCAACAGCAACTATAGTTGCCCCGGATGGAATCGCAAGCCGTGAAGGACCGTTTTCAAGATCGATCGTCTTGGCTACAATAGCATGCTCGACATCAAGCTCAGGAATTATACCGATATTTACCGGGCCATCCCCGTTCCGCGTAAACATCTGCCGCGGCGTAACTATAACTTCCGTCTCTTGTTCGACACCCGCTTTATCTTCCCGAAGAACACGAATAACCATTTCCTTATCTTTATGTTCTTTGGTCACCTCTCGAAGTTCGGTGTATGTAGGATTTTCAACCTCGCCGATCTTCAGGATTATATCACCGACTTTAAGTTTCAGATCTCCTTCATTTTCTTTCAATGCCGTCTTGCGCCACCATTTGAGAAACTTTTGCTTCTTCTTAGTCGCACGAACCACATCGTATATTTTAAGTCGCGGAACCATAGTATGCACATGTGCTACATCGAATCCCGTCTCAAAATTACTGTTATCAGGCATTACCATCAATGGCAGTTCAATACTAACGTTCTCTGCGACGCCTTGCCTTTTAACATTCAGATGCACCTTATGATCCAGCGTACTCTCAACAAGCTCGTTCAGTTGCCATGCTTTTTCAACCTTAACCCCATTAACAGCCTTAACAATATCGCCCGCTTTAAGCCCCGTACTTTCATACATCAGCTTTGCATCTTCTTCACTCAATTGATCGGTTATTCGCAGCGTACTCGCCTGTTGTATCCCGATCGCCCGCACAGGTATTGGCGAACGTTTATGCACCTTCGCCACCAAATTGAATTCCAACGGCTCATCGACGCCCTCGCGTTCGACAATAAGGTTCACCTCTTCCCCCTTCGCCGAAAGTGCTGCCGCCATCGGAAGCGACATAAAGTCCACAAACCTTTCACCGTCAACCTCTACGATCCTGTCTCCAGGCTGCATCCCCGCGATCTCAGCCGGCGAGTTGGCAACTACGCCCCCAACCTCGGCAGGTGCCAGTTCAAGCCCAACAAGAAACACCGCCATAAATATCACAACCGCGCTGATCGCGTTAAATATCACACCAGCGGCAACAACTGCGATGCGAATCATAATAGGCTTATTCGTAAACGACCGCGGATCGTCAGTTTCTTCCACAGCACCAGAATCGCTTTGACCCATCATCGCCACAAACCCGCCGAAAGGGATCAGCCCCACACGGTATTCAGTATCGGATGCTTTGCCCTTCTTACCGACAGTAAAGACGATCCCGCCTTCTTCCGGTTTCTCCGCGTTCTTATTCACAAGAGTAGGCAGTATCCGAATCCGAATTCCGTCCTCTATCCTCTGCACTCCGATCAACACCGGCGGAAAGCCGATAGAAAACGCATCCACCTTAATCCCGCTCACTTTCGCCACGATAAAATGCCCGAATTCATGGATCATTATCACAGCACCGAAACCAAGCGCAACGATCAGGATATAAAATGTGGTACGAAGGTTTTCCGAGATAAGGTGCACGGCAAAAATCGCTGCCAATATCCAAATAATCAAATGTATCCAGTTTCGAAGTTTCTTACTTTTTGTGCCCATTAAAAGACCTTTTTTAACTAATTGACTTATGACTCACTAATCCGCCCACTTTCCTTCTGGCCCACGCATCCGCCTCCAAAAGCTCCTCCAAAGTTACGCACAAGCTCACTTCATGTTCATCGACACAACGCTCTACAAACGCCATTATTGACGTAAATTTTATCTGCCCAGCCAGAAATGCCTCCACCGCGGCCTCATTGGCCCCATTAAAAACCACCGGTGCCGACCCGCCTTCTCTGGCAACCTTAATTCCAAGCTCAAGCGACCGAAACACCTCCAAATTAGGCGCCTCAAACGTCAAACTACCCAATTCCTCGAATTTAACCCTTTCCGCTATCCCCTTAACCCGCTTCGGATACGTCAAAGCATACTGTATCGGCACACACATATCCGGCGTACCAAGCTGAGCGATCACCGACCCGTCAACAAACTCAACCATAGAATGCACCACCGATTCAGGATGAATCAATACGTCAATCTTGTCCACATCAATCCCAAGAAGCCAAACCGCCTCGATAATCTCCAGGGCCTTATTCATC